>PWVY01000189.1 GCA_003561665.1 Thermoplasmata archaeon | reverse complement strand
TTCGATGAAGCCCCCGAGGGGGGGAATGAAGAGGATGCGGACGCGGACGAAGCACGCGAGCAGGAAGAGGATGCCGAGGACGAGGGGATCGAGGAAGATGCGGAACAAAATCAAGCTCGCCCCGAGGACCTCGATGCGGACCTCACGATGACCGTCGTCGATGTGGGTCAGGGCGATGGGATCGTGCTTCAGCGTGCTAACTGGACGGTCGTGTTCGACACCGGGGACCGATGGGAATCACGCCATGGTCCGCTGCTTGACCATCTTGACCAAACCGGCGTGGAGACCGTGGAAGCGTTGGTCATCAGTCATCCCCACGCGGACCACGCGGGGGGGTGTGATGCCATCATCGAGAACCTCAACGTGAACGTCCTCATTCACCCGGGCGTCGAGTACGACACGCAAACCTGGGCCGATTGCCTGGATGCAGCCGAAAACCATGGCGTCCCCACGCTCACCGGTCACGACTTCGAGCCCGGGGATTCCTGGGAGTTCATCCCCGGCGTGACCAAAACCGTGCTACACGTGGACCCCACCGCAACCGATGTGCATGTTGCGAACATCGCCTTGAAAGCCACCTTCGAGGACTTCCACACCATCCTCACCGGGGATTTGGAATGCAACGAGGAAGAGCTCGTTATCGACCGGGGTTTCGACCTGGACACGGATGTGCTCAGCCTTGGTCACCACGGTTCCAGCACCAGCACGTGCGACGCCTGGCTTCAAGCCACCACGCCCAGCATCGCCACGGCAGGCGTCGGTGAGGATAACCAATACGGACATCCGCACGATGAGGTCGTCAACCGCTTGTACGACCACGGCGTGGACCTCTACCAGACGGATGTTCATGGCACGATCACCGTCACCAGCGATGGATCTACGTGGGATGTGACCACGCAAACGGGGGCGAGCCCCACGCAGGCACCCGCCGACGACGAAGAAGAGGAAAGCGACGACGATCCCCCCGAAGAGCCGGAGGGTGAGGAGCTCGTCGTCACCGCCACGGTCAGCGATCCAGAGCCCTGTCAGTACACGGACGTGACCGTGACCATCACGGTCGAGGACGAGACTGGCAACCCGGTCGAGGGAGCCTCGACGGTGTCGACCTGGAACTACAAGAGCAGCAACCCGCAAGAAGAAGGCACAACGGACGAGGACGGCGTCGACGAACACACCCGCGGCATCTCCCGAGCCTCGGAGGGGTACGAGGTCGTGATCGACGTGCAGGTGGAACTCGGGGATGCCGTTGGCGAAGCGCAAACCAGCTTCACACCTCAAAGTTGCTGAAGGACAGTCGACACGGCGTTGAGTCAGGCAACCCCACGACATTCTGGCGGGTCCCCGAGCCCACGCCATTCCCTTCGAAGGAAAGACACAGCCGCCTCAGTACCCTACGTGGACGCGCCAGAACATCGTCCCGACCCAGTCTGAGTAGACGTGTGAACACAACAGTCGGACCTCGTGGTATCCCGGCTCGTCGAACGCGACGGTCAGCGTCTGCGACCTTTGGTCGGCCGTCTCGGTCGAACCTTCACGTGTCGCCTCGGAGGGCGTATCGTGGTGGAACTCCATCCAGCTGATTTGCAGCCTAGCCGGGGCGTCATGGCTTGCGCACGTGATTTCGAAATCGATCTCGTCTCCCTTGTCCACATCGAAGAATCGATCCTCGGGCGACACGGTGAGGGAGAAGTTGGTGGGCGTCGGTGGCTCTTCACCAGCTCCTGGTTCATAGAGAATTACACCTGCAAGGATTACCAATGCGACGACCGCAAGGGTCCACCGTGCGCTGCCCCTCATGTTGGACAGTATCAGTCAGACTGTCTTAGGACGCCCGATTATGGACCCATGGGCTTCGGGAAAACCGGGAAGAACGCCCTTCCTCCCGTGACGTGGCAAGCGCGCGCACGCAGGCGCCGCACCTATAGCGTCAAAGGCGCTGGAGGCAGGGGCGAGCAAAAGCTCGCAAGCAGCGGCGGCCTCCAGGCCGCAACGCACCAGCGCCCGGACAGTCATCGCGGACAGAGGGCTCTCGACTGCTACAGGACCGTCAAACAGGTCCACACCGCGCGCACGTAGGACGACTCTGCGCGGGGTGGACCGCCGGCCACTTCTATCGCATCAAAGGCCGGCGCCATAATCTTCGCCAAGAGTACCGGCTCTTCGTGACTTAGGTTGGGTCAAATCCTTGGGCCGGTGTGTTTGGCTACGAGAGTCGCGAGGCTGACAGCCACGAGGTGGAGGACACCTGGCAAGGCCGCATCACGTGTTAGGGGGCGGAAGGGCTGCTTCCCCATGTTGGGCGGTTTCAGCCCCGGCGGTCCATAGCTGTCGACATTCAATCCGAGGCTACTCAAAATGGTCGTCACGCCACCTCTTCGCCTCATCCACACTGAGCGGCACCCACTCTGCATCGTCGACGGTATCAATCCACCTTGACAGCAAGCCTTCTTGGGCTAACAGCTTGCCTTCCTGATCTACTAGGGCGACGCCCTCCACGAACGGCACCCGCATCCCTTTGAAGCGCTTCTTGCACTGCAATTCGATTGTGATACTGGCCAAGTTTTCCCACCCGGCCGTTGTCACTATCTCCAATCCATCATCATCGAAAGTTACAACATCCACCTCGTTGAACCAGTTGCTACGTTCCAGAACAACACTTTTCGCCCGATCCATTGCCATGAATTCTCCAGTGGATGGAGCGCGGCACCGCCATTCCTGGGGGTCTTGCGGAAATGTGCCCCTGTGGGCCGCAGGCCCATTAACTAAACTTCCTCTCGCCTTGCAGTCGTAAACCTCCATCTTGATTATTTTCGTGGGGACAGGAGCCGAGAACTCCGCGTGCTCTGCGGAGAAGATCCGTGCCAATTGAAGTCTAGGCCCATATTCCACAGCTCGGCGAACCGCGCCTTCGCCGAAACCGTTGAGGCCGACTAACACCCCCTTGCTACATCCGATATCGTCCATCAACCCAATGAATGCATCAACGTCGCCAACGTGTAGTGCGCGACCATAGTGTTTGCAGTCAATTGCGATGTCAAGCCTAATGCCGGCGACGCGTCCTTCGATGTAAACGTCCACCTGTCGCGAACTCTCGCCATCCCTTGTGGGCACCTGGACATCATGCTGAATGGAGGCCCCGGGCGCGAGTTGGGCCAAAACCTCTCTTGTGACAATCTCATACGCAGTCTCAGGTGGCAGTGCTTCAGTCAAACCACCTGGTAAGGGAGGTGACCGAATATAAGGGAAACGGGACGTTCCACTCGCCGTATCACAGTATTTGAACGGTTCAGGCTTCGACCAATCGGGCAGCTCATACCCGCGGGTCGAGGGGAGTCCGGTATGTATCTCTAGAACATCACGACAATGATCGAGACGAACAACGTGGCAGCCGCCGCGTACAACCCTCGCACGCCCCACTTGAGCCACGTGATGTCCGTCGTGTTCGTCTCCACCGCACGACTCATCCCCTTCGTTTGCTCCCCGATGGCGTCGATCTTCGCCTCGATTCTTCGCAACCGATCGATCCGGTCCTGACTATCCTCCGGCGGGGACATCACCACGCCACCTCCAACAACTCGAAACCAGGCTCATCCCCCGGCTTGTCCGCCTGCACGTACCCGAAATCCCGCCCGAACAAGAACACATCCCGCAGAAGGACAACCTCGGCCCGTAGGGCCTCGACGGCGCGGGAGACGTTCGCGGCTTCCACAAGCTCCCCGATGTCCTCGGCTGGGCCCAGGCGCCGAATACCGGTTATCGCTTGTCCAAGCGCGTCCTTGCTCAATGCGCGCCCATGCCGCTGGAGAAGATCCAACCGCGTATCCAACACCGCCTCCCCCCATCGCTCACTAGCCTTCTCACCGATGTAGAACGCAAGCTCTGGGAACCCCGCCCACGTTGCCCCGTCCACCACGATCCGGTCCTCCCCATCCAACCGGTTCGCCATGCGCGCAAGCTCCGGTTCCGTGAACGCCTCGAACGCCCACCCCCGCTCCACATCCATCATCCCCGCCAAAGCAAGCTCACCCTCCTCCACGAACCGCACCCGATTCCCCGGCTTGCCAACAAGCTCCAACACCACCGTCACGCCCCACCGACCTCCACCAAAGCACCAAGATCCACACTCACCCGAACATGGCCTCGTGCGTGGGCGGTGTGCGTGGTGGCAACGCGCTTGAGAGCCACCTCGCGGAAGAGGTCCGAGCCCGTGACGCGCTCGCTGGACAACGTGCCCACCACCAACCACCGCCCCTCCTGCCACTCCACCATGGTTCCTGGTGTCCACGTGGAGCCATCGCCAAGCGCGTAGAGGATCGCATCGCCCCGGGCCAAGCGATGCGGGTTCCCGGGTCGATCGCGGGGGTGGGGGTCGTCGAAGTCGCGTAGGAGCTGCACGATGGCACGCGCGGGTTCCCCGTCCCGTCGTAGGCGGGTGCCCACCTCGCTGATCACGTTCTCAAGATCATCAAGCACGCCAGGCAACGCGACCACCACCCGCCCCCTGGCCCGGGCGTGTGAGGGTTCCTTGATGGGGTGCACGGCGGGGGCCACGCTGCTGAACATCGAGCCACGGCGCGAGAACCGAGGCGTGATGCTGCTGGGGAGTGCTCGTGTCCCGAGCACCATGATGTGACTGGGGAGGGTTTCGCTGCGGGTAACGCGGAGCGTGCTTTCGAGGTCTTGGTGGTTGAGGAAGCTGGTGATCTCGACCTCGACGAGGGGCGCCTCCTCGCTCTCGTGTTGCCGGCTGGCGTAGGCTTGCTGGTGGCTTTGGAAGACGCCCGCATCCTCGCTGGCATCTTGCAAGCCCCAGGCGTGGGATCGGTCGTCTGCGTCCCAGGGTTGCCCGTTCTTGATCACGTCTTGGGTGCTTTCGGTGATGTCCCATTCATGCCATAGGGTGGGGTCTGAGCTGGTGGTGGCTTCGGTGGGGTCGGTGGTGGGTTGGTTGTTCCAGGTGGTGGTTTGGGCGTTGAGGGGTTCTTGGAGGGGGCGGGCTTGGAGGGTGCGGTCGTCGTCTTGGTCCTGCACGGTAAGGCGGAGGATGGCGCGTTCGATGTGCAGGGCGTCCTCGCGGATGCCTTGGAAGTCGAAACCGGCGAAGGTGCGGCGGTTGTCGTTGTTGTCGCTTCGGATGAAAAGCTGCTGGCTGTCGTGGAAGCTCGCGTTGGGGTTGTCTTCGTCGACGTACGTGTCCTCGGTGGCGCGGAAGGTTTGCGTGACCTTGTTGACCCAGATGACGAGGCGAAACGCGCTGCCGTCTGTCGCGTTGGAGGAGGCGTACTCCGTACCCGCGGGGGGGTCATCGTTCTCGTTGGTGTCTTGGATCACGAACAGCGCGTCGCCTTCACCAAGGATGATCTCCAACAGAACCGTGACATCCCACGCGTGCGTGGCGTCCTCGCTTGCCACTTCGTCGAGGGGGATCTCGATGTGTTCGGGTTGCGTGTTCCAGGTGACGGTGTCTTCGTCGAAGGCTTCGACCTGGTCGACCTCGATCACTCGCCCGGGGTCGGCGTGGGTGGGTTCGGCGATGAGCACGGCTTTCTCGACATCGGTGAAGCTGGCCTGTTGACCCTCGAGGAGCGGGTCCAGCGTGGGGAACTCCAGCAGCGTGCGTTGGTTCCCGTTCGCCTGGCTGCGTACGAGCAGCTCGTCGGCGTCGTTATAGTTCTCGTCGGGGTTGGCCTCGTCGATGTAGACGTCTTGCGTGGGGTCCAATTCGATGCGCAGGAGGCCCATGGGATCACCCGGACGTGTTCGCGGTGACGGTCGAGGCGAGGTGTTTGTGGGTTTTGACGCGGCCGGTGGCGTGGGCCTCGTGCACCGTGGCCAATCGTTTGAGGCCTACCTCCTCGTACAAGCGGGCGTCCCCGATCATCTCGAACCCCAATCGACCCGCCACGGCCCACGTGCGACCTTGGTACGTGACGACGTCGCCGGCGTGGATCTCGTCCCCGGGTTGCGCGTAGAGGATGGCATCGCCGCGGTGAAGGCTCGTGAACGGGAAGCTGCGGGCTCGTGGGAAGCGTTCCTCGCGGTCGAGGAGTTGCAC
>PWVY01000312.1 GCA_003561665.1 Thermoplasmata archaeon | reverse complement strand
GGCATGTGTTGGTGTTCAGGAAGGAAGAGGGCGTGTAGGGTTTTTCACAAGCGGTCGCGGATCTCTTGGAGGATGACGGTTTGCCCGTCGAGCTTGCTCCCGACGTTTTCGACTTTGGACCCGAGGTCTTCGACTTTGGTTCCAACATCTTCAACTTTTGTTCCGACGTCTTCGACGTTGGTCCCGACGCCGTGGATTTGCTGGGAGACCTCGTTGATGTCTTCTCGGGTGGCTTGCCCGATGAGGGAGGTGACGGCGGCGAGGGTTCCGATGCCTGTGCCGAGGCCTACGAAGAGGTCTCGGATGGGGCTAAACCATCCTAGGTATCCGCCGATGATCCCGAAGATGGCTAGGCCAAAGCCGAGGATCATGATGATCACGAGGATCTTCTGGACGGCGGGCCATCGGAGTCCCATCGCGGTTCGTGTTTCGTCTTCTTTCGCCATAGGTCTTTCGTGGTCCTTGGTGGAGCGTGATGGGATGTGGTTTTTGCTCGGGGTTTCTTGAAAGTACGGCTCTAGGGTCGGCGACTGAAACGATTCGGTAGCGTGGTTTGGGTGCAAGGCTTCTTAACGGTCTTGCGGCGTGGCGGGCGCGATGAGTGAGGATGAGCCTGATGAGGGGTTGGAGCCATCGTTCTCGCCGACGCCGCAGGCGCAAGCTCGTGCGGGGATCGAGCGCGCGTTGGGGGGGATTGGGCATGTGTTGGTCGTGATGAGTGGGAAGGGGGGCGTGGGGAAGTCGACGGTCGCGGTGAATGTGGCTGCAGCGTTGAAGACGCGAGGTTTTGACGTTGGCGTGTTGGATTTGGACATCACGAACCCGAACACGCCTCGCATGCTGGGGTTGGATGGGTTCCGGTTCGAAGGGTCGGGCCCGTTTGAGCCTCCCGTGGTGGAGGGGATTCCGGTGGCTTCGTCCGCGTTTTTCCGGCCGCCGGGGAGGGCGTTGGCGTGGCGGGGGCCGATGAAGCAGAAGATGATCACGGATCTTTTTCAGCGCGTGGCTTGGCCGGACCTTGATGTTTTGGTGTTGGATTTGCCGCCGGGGACGAGCGATGAGCCCTTGTCGGTGAGCGAGTTGGTGCCGTCTGAGATGTTGTCGGCGGTGTTGGTTTCGACGCCGCAGGGGGTTTCTCAGGATGATGTGGCGTTGAACTTCAAGTTCGCTGTCACGGTGGAGATGCCCGTGGTGGGCGTTGTGGAGAACATGAGCCCGTTCACGTGTGCATGTGGCCGTGAGCATGCGGTGTTCGGTCGCGGAGGTGGGGAGGCGTTGGCGGAGAAGATGGATGTCCCGTTGTTAGGGCAGATCCCGATCGATCCTGCGTTGCGGGAGGCGGGAGACGAGGGGAGCGTGTTCGTGCTAGAACATGAGGGGTCGGACGCAGCTAGCGCGTTCGAGAGGATCGCGTGCGCGTTGGCTTCGCGGTTCGAGTAGGAGGGGAATGGGGGCCACCGACGCGTGGCTGAAGGGCAAGTGTGGTGGGAGCCTAGGTGGTGAGCCAGGCCACGCGTCGGGGCCGCCAAACCGTTTGTTTATTTGGATGCGATGAGGCGGGTTAGCGGAGTTTCTCGATGGTTCCCTGGCTTAGCGCGTCGTCGCGATGCTCGACCTCGAACACGGTCTCATCGGTGAGGACCGTGTGTTTGCGGAGGGTGAGGAGGAAGTGCGCCAGGTATTCTTTCACGTTCGGGTGTTGGTGGATGTTCATGTCGCGTCCACCACGAACCTCCCTTGGGGGGGTCTAATATAGAGCTTGGATAGGGGCGTGAAGCGAGGCTCACATGGAGGCGGGGGCGTCGATGCCGATAAGGTCCAGCGTGTTGGCGAGGGTGGCTCGTGCGGCGTCAACGAGGCTCAAGCGGGCGGTTTTGAGGGTTTCGTCGTCGGCTTGGAGCACGGGGCAATCGCGGTAGAAGTCGTTGAACGCGCTCGCCGTCTTTACGGCGTATGACGTGACGGGGTGCGCTTTTTGTTGGTTGGCCCATGTTTTGACGAGCGCGGGGAAGCGTGCAAGCGTGCGGGCGAGCTGGATCTCGGCGTCTTCTGTCAACAGGGAGGCGTCGCCTTGGGGGGTTTGTCCGGGGTCGTGACCGGCGTTCTCGAGGATCCCGCAGGTGCGCGCGTGGCTGTATTGTACGAAGGGGGCGGTGGCGCCTTCGAAGTTGAGCGCGTTCTCCCATCGGAACTCGATGGGTTTCTCTGCTTGAACGCTCACGATGTTGAACCGGAGGGCTCCAAGGCCGACTTGGCGGGCTACGCGGTCGATGGTTTCCTCGTCGAGTTCGTCCCCGCGGCGTTCGGTGACCTCTTGGCGAGCGCGTTCGATGCTTTCATCGAGCAGATCGTCGAGGTACACGACGCGCCCTGCGCGGGTGCTCATGGAGCCTTCGGGGAGGCTAACGAAGTTGTAGAACACGAAGTCGATGTCGCCGTTTTCGCCAAGGGCTTCCATGGAGGTTTGGACTTCTTGGGCGTGGAGTTTGTGGTCTTCGCCGAGGACGTCGATGAGGGTGTCTGCGCGTTGGTGTTTGTCCATGTGGTAGGCGATGTCTCGCGTCGCGTAGAGTGTGGTCCCATCGGAGCGTGCGATGAAGAGTTGAGGTTTCTCGGTGTCGAGGCCCAGGGCTTCCATGTCCAGGTACCAGGCGCCGTCGTCTTCTTGGTGGCAGGCGTCGAGCTTCTTTAAACGTTCGAGGACATCGTCGACGGTCCCGTTGAGCACGAGTTCGCTTTCGAACTTCATGTTGTCGTGGTGAACGTTGGCTCGTTCAAGCGTGGCTCGGATTCCCGTCATGGCACGCGTTACGACTTCGCGGAAGCGCAGAGCCATCTCTTCGTCGCCGTCCTCGAACGCTTGCAAGCGTTCGCTGATCTGGGGTTCGAGGCTTTCGTCCTCTTCGAGGGCTTGGCTTGCTTTCTGGTACGCGGTAACGAGACGGTGGTCTTCTTTCATCGCGTCTTCGTCGAGGGCGTCTTGGTGCTCTTCGGCTCCGTAGACGAGGGTGGCGGCTTGGCGGCCCATGTCGTTGACGTAGTACTCGGCGGTGACATGGTGCCCGGCGGCGCGGAGGATGCGGACGAGCGTGTCGGCCAGAAGGGGGTTCCTGGCGCGCCCGACGTGGAGGGGCCCGGTGGGGTTGGCGCTGGTGTGTTCCACGAGCACGTTCTTGTTCGTGGGCTTGGCATGCCCGTACGTGGACCCGTGTTCGCGGATGCTTTCAAGCGTGGTGGCCACGAGTTTGTCGGGTTTGATGGTGAAGTTGAGGTAGGGGCCTTGGGCCGTGATGGTGACAGCATCTCGTGGGGGGAGGGCTTCTTCGAGGGCTTGCGCGATGGCGTGGGGGGGTTCGCCGAGTTCTTGGCTGAAGGCGTAGCAGGGGAAGGCGAAGTCGGCGAGCTCGGGGTCGGGTTCCTCGATGAGGTGGTCGATGGTGTCGGTGATGCCGTAGGCGGCGTGGAGGGCTTCCGCGGTGAGGGCGATGGCTTCGTTCTTGAAAGCGCTCCAGGGGTCCCGAGTGGCCATGCGTCGGTTGCAGGGTGAGGCTTCGTTAAAGGGTTGTGTCTTGGGTGAAGGCGGGAGTGTTCGTTCTTGTTTAGGGGTGAGCTTTCCTCGTGGTTGTCAACCGGCGAAGTGTTCGCCTCGTGAGGTTTGTTCTCGGTCCTTGCGGCTTCCTGGTTTGTTGGCGCGTGGACGATGCGTGTCGGGGTCTCGGCGGAACGTGAGGTTGATCTCGGAGAGGAACCGGTTTAGGCTTTGTTTCCAGGGTTCCGGCGGGTGACCGGTGCCTTTGGTCCCTGGGGCTCCTTTGAACACCATGCCTCGATCAGCGACGCGGTCCAGGAGTAAGAGGTCATGGTCGATGATAAGGCAAGGCGCATCTCGTCGATCCGTGAGCCGTTCGAGGGTCGTTGCGAGTGCCATGCGTTGTTCGACGTCCAGGAACGCGCTGGGCTCGTCGAGCAGGTGCATGTCCGCGTCGCGGGCGAGGGCTAGGGCCACGGCGACGCGTTGGCGTTGGCCGCCGGAGAGGGTTTGCACGGGCTCTTCCCATAGAGGTTCGAGGTTCAGGGGTTGGTGGATCTCGGCGTGGAAGGCTTTGTCGTGAACGTTGATGGCTTCTTTGAAGAGTTCGTGAACGGTTCCTCGATAGGTTGCCTTGAGGAGTTGCGGTTTGTAGGAGACGCGAAGGTCCTGGTCGAGGGTTCCCGTATCCGGTGTGAGGGCTCCAGCGAGGAGCTTCGCGAAGGTGGTCTTCCCAAGACCGTTTTTGCCGAGGATGCCGAGCACCTCGCCTTCTTGGAGGGTGCCGGCTTGGACTGTCAGCGTGAACGTCTCGAAGGCTTTGGTGAATTGGGGGAAGCGGACCGCTGCGCGGTTGGGTTTTCGTTGTCGTTTTCGGCGGGCGAACTGGATGGGTTCTTTGCGGAGCTTAAGGTCTTCTTCGGGGATTCGTCCTTCGAGGAATCGGTTGATGCCTCGGCGGGCCGTTAGGGGGCGTGAGATGACGCCGAAGGCGCCGGGGGTCCCGTAGAGGAGGTGGACATCGTCGGCCGCGATGTCCAGCGTGATGAGGTCGTGATCTGCGAGGATGACGTTGCCTTGCGAGGCGAGGTTTTTGAGGTGTTGGTTCATCGTGAGGCGTTGGCTCACGTCGAGGTAGCTGGAGGGTTCATCGAAGAGGTACATGTCGGCGTCTTGAACGATGGTGGCGGCGAGCGCGACGCGCTGGATCTCGCCTCCGCTTAGCTCGGAGAGGCGCCGGTTTTGGAGCCGGTTCAGGTCAAGGCTCTCTTGGAGGGTCGTTGCGAGGTTTCGTTCGTCGCGTTGTTGGATGAGGTCACGAACGGTTTCGTCGTGTTGCTTGGGCAGGTGGTCGACGCGTTGGGGCTTGTAGGCGGTGGACAGGTCTCCGTGTTGGAGCTTGGTGAGGTGGGCCTGGGCGGGGGTGCCTCGGAAGCGTTGGAGGATCGTCTCCTCTGGGGGGTCTTCGTGGATGTTCCCGAGGTTGGGGGTGAGGAGGCCGGCGAGGATTTTGAGCGTGGTGGTTTTCCCGATGCCGTTGGAGCCCAGAAGGCCCAGGATGCGATCTTCGATGGGTGCGGGGAGTTCGTAGAGGCGGAACCCGTTGGGTCCGTGTTGGTGGGTGAGGGTGCCTTGTTCGGTGGGGAGGCGGACGATTCGGATGGCGTCGTTGGGTATCTTGTTCGCGATGATCTTGTGTGCTTTGGTCACGTTGGCGTCGTCGATGTGGAGTTCGCCATCCTGGGTGATGTGGAAGCCTTCGCGGGGGCTGTTTTGAAGAGGGTCGTACTTGAGCGCGATGTCGCGGACTTCCCGGGTGACTTTGTTTTGGTCGATGATGGCCGCGTAGGCGCGTTCGCGACCCTCGCTTGAGGCGTCGCGCATGGTGTACCGTGAGGTTTTCTTCCGGGTTAAGGGGGGAATCCGTGCTCGCTTTGCGGGCCAAGCGGTTACGAGGATGATCCTTTTGGCGCGCGGTTTGGGGCCGCGTGTTGGGGTTCAGGGTGCTAGGAGGGCGGGCTCGGACTCGGGGCAGGGGGTTTGGTCGTGCTGTTGGGTCTTGGTGTTTTGATCTCTTGGGGAGGTGAGGAGAGCGTTCCCCCAGGGGTCGCGGAGGCGACCCCTTGGGGTCCGCGCGGGGCCCTGTTGATGGTGCCCCTAGGCGGTGGGGTGGATGAACCATCCCGCACCATCCCATTCCCTATGAGGCCCGCCGCTTGTTCGGTTCGGGGTGAGGAATCCGTTAGAGGCGGGCGCAATCTGGGGACGGAGGAACCCGATTAAACGTCTTTCTGCGGAACGTTGAAACCCCCTGAAACGCGGCCCCGAAACCTTTTCAACGAGGCTTTTCCCCTGGAGGGGGACAGGCCTTTGAGCATGGGGCGGCTGGGGGTGATGTGTCCCAAGATCGTGTGTTCGTGCTGGTGGCGAACCGGGCCGATGCCTCAGGGGGGGCGCCGTTGGAGGACTTGCCGGGTCAGGGGGGACGGTTCGATGTGGTGGCTCGGTTCGGGAACGCGGCGTTGTTGACCAGCCATGGCATCCGGGAGG
>PWVY01000212.1 GCA_003561665.1 Thermoplasmata archaeon | reverse complement strand
CCGCCCCGTCGCCGAACACGATAACATCAACGAATGGCGCGAACGATGCGGCACAAGCTTCTCCACGCCCACCATCGCCGGAGCCCTCTCCAGCGTCATCCTCCACGTGCGCGAACAAAGCGGATACGCCGGCACGCTCACCGACGGCCTCATCGACCCCCACCAAGGCGTGACCGTCAACGACGTACGAGACGCCATCAACCACACCGCCACGTACGACCCTGAACCCCGGTACGCTGCCTCGGGCACGGGCATCCCCCTCAACGAGGATGCGCCGTGGATCCAATGGGGCTGGGGCTTCTACGACGGGCACCTTGCGGACGCCACGCTTGAGCACCTCACCGGGGCCCCAAGCGAGAAGGAGGAGGCCGCGCGCTCGTACATGGAGAACCAGCACGCGGTGCGCGAGAACCTCTACGGGACCTAGGCCTCACTCAAAGGGCTAAGGGGGAGATCGATCACGCCCGGGCGTTCTCCATCAAGAAGGACCGTGATCTCGCCCGCATCGTAATCCTCCACGCTGCCGCCTGAATCCGTGCTGGACAACGTTAACCGGATCACGTCGCCTTCGTGCAGGATGTCCTCTTGCGGGAACATGTCGAAGCTCACCGGCGTGGGAACGCCTGGGACGACGCGTTCGGGCGCATCCAGCCCGTTGCGGTAGGTGGGGTTCAGGTACCCGTAGTTGAACCGCTCGAAATCCTCACCGCTTCCCTTCTCAAGCACCGCGATCAGGTGCACGTGCTCCTCTTCCGTCACGACGGTCAGATCGATCATGGGCGTCCCGCTAAGATGCACATCCTTGGGCAAGGGCGGGCTTTCCAGCACGACCTCCGTGTTCCCCATCGTTGCGTCCTCTTCGCCCTGGAAGGGGGCCATCCATGAGACCGTGCCGCTTGAAGGTGCATCGAAAGAGAGGCCCGTGTCCGTGATGTTCACCGTCTTCACGGGCGCATCCAGGGCGGGCCAGGCGTCCTCGTACACGTGCCAGTCCCCGTTCGAATCCTCCACGTATGCCAGGTTCTCGTCGAACAAGCCCGTGTCTGCACCGTTGAGGGTCCAATCGAAGAACGCGGCAGCGAACGGCCACCACTCCCCGAACGCATCCTCGGCATCGTCCGGGAACGAGTGGGGGAACTGGCCCGCGACGAGCGTCTTGTTCGTTTCAAGCGCGTTGAAGTAGGGGTCGATGTGGTCCGGTTTCACGTTCCAGTCCGCAAGCCCATGTGCGATGAGCACAGGGACGTCCACCTGGTCCACGCGCGGGTTCAAGTCGCGATCGGCCCACCAGGCATCGTACGTTCCCGCGTTGTTCAGGCTCTTCTCAAACCGATCGAACTGGTTGCAGTCCGTCGCGTAATCGACGTGCTTTTCCACGTAGTTGTCGTACTGTGGATTCACCGTGGGTCCCGGGTCCGTCGTGTAGTAGAACGCTGTCGTGTGGTGGCTGTAGGGGACACCGTTCTTGTGGTGCCAGTCGTAGAAGCTGGTGCTGGCCACGACGGGGATCACGCCGCCTAGGTGCTCGTTGTTGGCGATGCTTGCGATGTGCGCCATGGACCCCGGGTAGCTTCCGCCGATGAAGCCCACGTTGCCGGAGCTCCATTCTTGCGTCCCAAGCCACTCGGTCAAGTCGTAGGCATCCTGGATGTCGATGCTTCCGCGCAGATCCATGCACCCGCTCGAATCCGAGGTGCCGCGAACGTCCGCGAACGCGAACGCGAACCCTCGCTCGACGAACTGCGTCACGTACGTGTGCGTTGGATCGTCGATCATGGGCTCGATGAGCATAGCGCGCCCGGGCGCATTGTACGGGGTGAACTCGGCGATGACGGGCGCTTCATCCACATCCGCTGGCATGACCACGCGCACATGGATCTCCACATCCCCCGTCTCGACGGGGATCAAGTCACTGAACTCCACCACGTCGATATCGGGCATGCGCTCGGGAGGAGCATACGCCTCCTCGCTCGCCTCATCTTCAACATCCGCGGGTTCAAGAACCTCGTCCGTCCCGATGCACCCGGTCACGAGGACCGTGGCCATGACGAGGGTGAACGCAAACGCAAGCAAACGTCCCATGCCTGGAAGCCACGCCGTCAACCTATCAACTTTATGGCGAACCGGTGGCACGGTTACAGCTTCCACCGGAAACCGACCCTTTCATATGCGACCCGGCACGATGCTGGCCCGGGTAACCGGGATGCACAACAGCACCGATCGCATGCGCCGCGTGATCCGCGGCCTCTCCAAATTCTACGAGGAAAAGCACTACAGGATGCAAGGGCGCGAACATGCCTTCAAAGAGATGTTCGACCCCACCGTCAGCGAATACAGCGACGAGGACCCTGACCACGCGTACTACGCGTACATCAAGGAGCTCTCACAAGGCGTCGACCAAGTCCTCGAGGAACTTGGCGTCAAACTTGACCCCATCCCCCCCGGGAAACCCGAGGACGGAAGCGATGAGACCCTCATGGCCGGAGCGCGCATGCTCAAATGGGACATCGAGGTCCTCGACCGCGAAACCGGGCAATACGTCGGCCGCCTCGAATGGGGCATGTACCACCGACACGACCGCTTCGCCATCCCCGGCCCGCCCCAGATCACGTATCTCAAAGCCCGCGCAGGGAACACGATGATCGTAAGCTAAGACACCCTTCCAACTCGGAGCCCGGCCAGCTTCAGCAGGGACCCATTACGGAACCTCACCAGAGGTTGTCGATGAGCCAGGTCACGGTCTCCCAGGTATCGTCAACGATGTTCGAGGCATCCTCCCAAGCGTCATCGTACGCCTCGCTCACGGCATCCCACGCCTGATCATACGCCTCGCTCACGTCATCCCACGCCTCATCGTACGCCTCGTTGACAGCATCAATCGCTTCATCGGACGCCCCGTTCACCTCATCAACCGCGTCCTCGTACGCCTCGTTCACATCCATCGAACCAGCGACACGAGCATCAGCAGACACCACGTCCTTCGTCGTCTCCTCCTTATCCGCCCAAACGAAGCAATCCTCCACCTGCAACCCTGTTAAACCGTTCGTCTCCTCCCACACACCCACCGGGCCCACAAACGATCCCGAACCCTCTCCGCCGCCGTTCGAACCCGAATGCTCCATCTCGACCCCGCTGCGCACATAGTACTCCTCCACCTCGAACGCGTCCAACGTCACCTCATCACAGTGCTCCAAACCCTCATCCCCCGCCGAAGCCGGGACACTCACCAACACCAACAACAAAGCCGAAACAACCGCCAACGAAGCCTTCTCAACCATGCCCAACAAGAGACCGCACAGTAATTGAATCGATTGGCCACATCGCTAAAACAGGGGGTTCACCCCGTCACGCATCCTTCGCCAACAAACCCCGGTTCGCCCCATACACCCCATACAGAATCAACCCCAACCCCATCCACGCACCCCAATACAACCAAATCATCCAGTTCACGCGCACCATCAACGCACCAAGCACCAACACGGCACCCAACACCACGAACGGAGCAAACGGCACCTTGAACGGGCGCTCCAAATCCGGACGCGTACGCCGCAACACCAACACGGCCACGCTGATGACCAAGTAAACGAACAACGTCGCCAGGACCGTGAACTCGATCGCGTCCACCATCGGGATCACGCCCGCCCCCAACGCCGTGATGAACCCCGTGATCAACGTCAACCGCGCCGGCGTCTTGAACCGCTCATGGATCCCACCCAAACCCTCCGGCAACAACCCATCCCTGCTAAGAGCAAGCGCGATACGCGGGATCCCCAACTGGAACACCAACAACACCGTCGTCGTCGCCGCCACACCCCCCAACGCGATCAACACCGTCCAAAACGGACCATACCCCACAGCCTCCAACGCCCACGCCAACGCCGCCCCATCCGCAACCCTCCCCGTCGGCACCAACCCCACGTAAACCAAGCTCACCAGAGCATAAACCACCGTGACACCGATCAAGCTCCCCACGATCCCAATCGGCAAGTTCCGAGCAGGGTTCTTGGTCTCCTCCGCTGCAGCCGCGACCGCATCGAACCCGATGAACGCGAAGAACACGACCGCACTCGCGGCCATGATGCCCCCCGCCCCCGCCGGCGCGAAATCAGCCGTGATCATCGAGGGATCCAACCTCCACGCCCCCAGCGCGATGAACAAGAACAACACCCCCACCTTGAACGCCGTAAGCACCCAATTCGTCGCCGCCGACTCCCTAACGCCAACCGTAAGGATTAGCGTGAGCGTTATCATGATCAAGAACGCGGGCAAATTGAAAATCGCCCCCTCCACCTCGCCCGGCGCGCTCATCCACGCCTCCGGAATCACGAGGCCAAACTGAGCCAACGCGGCCGCCAGGTTATCACTCCAAGCCGACGCCACGGCCATGTTCCCCACCATGAACTCCGCGATCAAGTTCCACGCAATGACCCACGCAGCCAACTGGCCCATCGCGACGAACGCGTACGAGTAAGCCATCCCACTTGCAGGCACGCTCGCAGCCAACTCCGCGTAGCAAAGCGCCGCGAAGATGCAAGCGATGGCTGCGATGATGTACGCAAGAACAACTGCTGGCCCTGCCAGGATAGCGCCAGCATCAACCGCGACGAAGATGCCAGCACCAATCATCGCCCCAAAGCCCAGAACGATAAGATCCCACGCGTTGAGATCGCGTTTCAACTCGCTATCGCGCGCCTCTTCAGCGACCTGTTCAACGCTCTTGCGAACGGTCCAGCGTTGCCAAAAAGAGCGCCTCTCATCAGGCACGGAACTCTACCAGAAGCATGCGATGCCCCTGATAAGCGTGTCGACAAGCCGCTAAACGTCGTGAGGTTCCGCACGATTCAAGAGGGGGCCCGGGGTATGAGAGGGTATGCCGGTGCTCGGTTTCGTCGCGGGAATCCCCACTTGGTTGCTCGTTGTAGCGGCGCTTGTGGTCCTGGCCGTCTTGGTTTTCTCGCTGCTTCGGCGGTTGTTCAAGCTCGCTATCATCGTGGCTGCTGTAGCGTTCGGTGTATGGCTTGGCCTGCTGTTGTTCGATATGTTCGCGTAATCCGGTGAGACCCCGAGCGTCCCGTGTCGGTTACTCGATCTCGATCTTGGGGCTTTGCCTTGAAGCCGCCTCCTCGATCTCTTGGACGATTTCGTACCCTTTCGCGGATTCGGGGATCCGGTTGATGGCCGGCATCGTCTCCAGTTCTTCATCGCAGAAAGCGAGGAACCGATCAATCTTGTCTTCGGGTACGAGGACGCGTGCCTCCACGTATTCTGAGGCCATCATCGCCAACCAGCACAGCGCCCTACTTAACCGTTGCTCTTGAGGCATCGAAATGTTGCATTCCCCTGGAATCTGGGCTCGTTAGCCGCTCCAGATGAGCATCCCACCTTCTGTGGTGTATATCTTGAGGGTTCCGCTTTGGATGTGGTAGACGAGATGGTTCCCGGGTTGGATGATGGCCCATTCGTGGGCGGGGAGGTATCGTATGATTTCCAAGCCTCCGATGTGGGTTGTTGCAACGACGTAGCGTCCCTCGTCGTTGGATCCTTTCTCGGTGATGGTGGCCTCGACGGGGGCATCCGTAAGGTATGCAACACCGGCGATGAGGGTGATGACTCCCGCGAGGGTGATGAGGATGCCTACGAGGGTCCGGGAGGGCATGGGGATGGGATGATCATACGGCCTTTTAACCTCGCCTTTGGGGCCTGTGGGGAAGCGGAACCCTCTTGCAATCGAGGAGTGTTCGAACGTCATGGAAGGGGCTCCGCGTTCGGTTGTTCGGGGGAAGGGCGCGTTAGGCACGTTCTTCGGTTCGGCACTCGCTCAGGCGGGTCATTCGGTGGATGTGGTCTCAAGCCGGGCCCAGGGGGAGCAGGAGGTGACGTTGTCGTCGAGCGGTCGGGTGTCGACCACGGGGACCGTGAGGCTTCGAGGGGGGTACCCGGATGAGGCGGTGGGGTTGGTTGTTTTGTGTACTCGATCGGGTAGGGCGCTTGAGGAGGCTCGCCGTGCGGTGGAGCATGTTGCTCCGGGGGGTGGTGTCGTGTTGGTGCAGAACGGCTTGACGCCGTTGGTTGTGGCGGATGCGGTGGGGCCTGACCGGATCGCGCCTGCCGTG
>PWVY01000174.1 GCA_003561665.1 Thermoplasmata archaeon | reverse complement strand
GTAGCGGTGTTTCTAACACCCTCTCCCCACTGGCAGCCGCCGTGTGTTCTACCGTCTTTGTCTGTGATCTTGCAGTTCATCGTACCCTCCTGTGGTATCTACGTACCCCTTCCTGTGCCGCATCTATCTGGTTATCCATTTCAACCTCCGTTTGTACAAAGTAGCGCGGCGGGGCGACCCGAGCCGCCCCACCGCGCCCTATGAGGGAAGGAATACTGTACCCCATTATACCACGTCCATAGAAGTGAATACCCGAGCCCCCTACTCCCGAGCCCCCTTGATTGCGACCTTTACCGTGCGGCGGCGGTGCTTCGTGCCCGCTGTGACGTCCGCTATGACCTGGCCCTTGTAGCTGACCTGTAGACGTGCCTCGGGATACGCCTTTGCGAACGCTTGCTCCAGCCACTCGAAACCACCGATCGGCTCTATACGGGCATCCACGAAGGCACGGCGGGCCCCCTCGAATGTCCATACCCTCTCTATGACGGCATACATGTCTCCTCTCCTTCCTGTATTTCCTCGACGGTTACGATGGTGCGCTCGGCATCACTCCGTATGGCCCGCACCGAGCCGATCTCCAGGCAGTACATACTGTCGTCGCGCAATACTCCTGCCTCTACCAGGCCGTCGGGTATAGGCTTACACGCGGCCAGTAGGTTGTCAAAGTCGCGGATACGGCCGCTCTTGACATGGAACTCATAGCTCACGCGGGCCCGAGCCATAGGTTCCTGATGATGCCATAGGGAAAAGGCCCTCAGATAGACCTCATCCCGCTCCAGACGGTGCGCCTCCGCACGGGTGCCCCAATGAACACGAGCGTTGGGCGATAGCACCCGAGGCGGCAGATGCGGTATCTCCAGTACCAACTTACGACCGCTCACGGCGCCTCGCTATGAACTTCGGCATTACCACGATCCCCGCATCGACCGTGAAGTCGTCGTATATCCGCTGACAGTCCGCCTCGTGCTCACAGTCATCACACCCGTCTATCTCGTCCAGGCGGTAGCGGTCGTTGCACTCGTCCAGGATGGCCCGAATCTTGTCTACGGCCATGCCGTAGACCTCGGGCGACGTTAGCAGGGCATAGCCCTCTCTCATGGTAGAACCTCCCTGATACCGTGATGGCGGGAGTGGCAGGGGCCGCACAGCATAATGCAGTTAGCCTCATCGAGCGGGTCACCACCCTGGCTACGCTTGAGCTTCTCATGCTTAGACAGGCCCCGCCAATCGGGGCGCCTGCCGCAATCCTCGCAATACCCCTGGCAGCGGGCCCCCAGGCGATCTGCCAGGGCCCGCTCCAGGCGTTTCTGCCGTGCCATACGTGGTGACACCCTCCGCATCGAAATCGGCCCTCGAAATCCCGCGGCCATCCCAAACCACTGACCCACCTCCAAAGTCCGCGCCTGCGCGTCCCAGGGGCCCCCTGGTGCGATTTCTGCGGCCCCCGCTCCGCGCCGCGGCCCTACTCCCCGTCCCCCGACGCCTCCGCCGTACGGTCGATATCCTCATACAGGGTGCGCTGCAATAGCTCGTTCGCCTTTTCTATACCGAGCGGGAGCCACCCTGCACCCTGGGCGGCCAGGTGACTCGCTATCGCTACCAGGGCGGCGCCGATGACGGGGATGACACAGTTGCCCCCGATATACCATCGGCATTCGCCCCTCACGCACCAGCTATCGACGGGCCCCGCGAAGCTCATAGGACAGTCTACTTGCCGCTCGGCCATATCGCCTCCACGGTCATATTGAGGGCGGCAGCTATGACCCTCCTATCGTCTGGTGTAGCCACCTGACGGTAGGTCTCGATAGCCCCCACCGTAGATGGTGACAGGGCAGTCATAGCCGCCAGGTCGTATATCCGGAAGCCCCTGGCTAGCCGCTCCTGCCGCAAGTGGACGGGGCCGAGCCTGATATTCCGAGCTACCCGACCCTCTAATGCCAACTTGCGCGTACACTCCACGCACCTGGGCTCCTTATTCTTGTACGTCCCGCACGAGGTGAACTCCACACCACACTTCACGCACAACCATTGCCTCGGGGTGTACACCCTGCGGCGCTTTACGGGAGCCGTAGCGGTGTTGCTGGTTTGCTCCTGCACGGGCAGCGGTAGGTTCGTATTCGACGGCTGCTGCCACCCCTGACGTAGGATCACGGCCATCAAGTGTACCGCGCAATCGGCAAACCCCGCTACCCACCACTTACACCGCGGGCCCATGCACTCTTCGTCGTATACCGACGTAGGACATTTTGCCATTGTGTCGTATCTCCTTCTCCTATAGTTGATGGCGGTAGCTCTCGCCTTTCATGACTATGAATCCCCGTCTACCCGCCATCTCGCGTAGACGGTCGCATGATGCTTCCCCGATATGCTCCTCCAGGCCCGCCAGGTCGAGGTTTGTAGTCAGTATGATCGGCTTGGCGGCGGTGTAGCGATCGTCGATCACCCTGAAGTAGATCGACTGTAGGAAGCTGAAGTCACGGGGCCTCACCTTGCCCACGTCATCGATAATCAAGAGTGAGTGACGTGCTAGCCCCTGAAGTATGCTCTCGTCCGAGACCTTGCTACCGTCCTTATACGTCTCCCTGATCTGTGACAGTAGATGGTTCTCGGTCGCAAAGTAGACGGGGCACGTATTCAGCATGATGCTCACCCCGTCCGAATGTAGGCGGCAGGGCTCCATGTCCTGTACCAGGCGGTTAGCCAGCGCACATGCCAGGTGGGTCTTGCCTACTCCGTACACCTGGGGCGATAGCAGCACATGGCTCTTGCCGTTCCAGGTAGCCATCGCCTTATACGCCTTTGGCTGCTTGTCGGCCTCGAAATCCGCGAAGCCCTTAGCCTGGAATATGCCCTGCACACCGTAGTCCCTGAGCCACCGCTCCCGCCATGACCGTGCCACCTCGTCTAGCTCCTGTTGGAGGGCCTCCGCATCCTCCACGGCCTCGGCAGCGGCGCGGCAGACGTCACACTGGGATAGATGCACCAGGCGCCCGTCCGTCATGGTGTACACCGCTACCGTGAACTCGGCCCCGCACGTCTCGCACTCTATTTGCTCAGTCGATTTCGACGTCTGCGAAAGCCCTAGAGGTCTTAGGTCTCTGCTGTCGGTCATTGTTACCTCCGATCGGTTTCTCGCGCATCATCCAGTTACGCAGGCGGGTTTTCCATAGCCCCTGATTGTGCTTAGGCTTGTGGGCATGGTAGTCACGGCATGACTTCACATGAGCCACCGATAGGAACGAATAGTCCTGTATAAACTCGGATAGCCATGTCTCGTCGCCGTCGGTAGCCGTCCACCCTGGTAGCTGAAGTAGCGCTGTCAGTAGCTCAGAGTTTTCTGGCGCAGAAATCCCCTCTCTACTCTCCTTTACTTTACTATGCTTTACTTTACTTTGTCGGATTTCTGGCGCGGAAATGCCCATTTCTGGCGCGGAAATGCCTGTTTTCGGCGCAGAAATGTAGCTGGCCTTCGTGGGGCGCGGCAAGGGTCGGCCCCGCCGTTGGTACACCCGCTCTAGGTTCTGAGCTAGGTTCTCGCACCATATCACGCGGTGCTCCCATAAGGCGGGATCGATCTTCCCCATGCTGGCAAGTAGGGCCAGGATATCCTCGCCCTCGGCCTCGGTTACGCCCGTGCGGGCCAGTAGGTACTGCCACGCGTCGGCACTACGGCAATCGTACGTGTGTCCCTCTTCATCACATAGCATCTCAAGTAGCTGGAACCAAAACGCGTAGCCGTTGTTGCCATACCGACCCTTGAGCACATACAGGGTCTTGCCCTGCTTCACGAAGTGCGGGAAGTAATCGACGGTATTGCTCTGCTTACGGCCCATTACTCCTGTGTCCTTTCATGTCATAGTTGAGTACGAGGGGCGGAGCTAGACCCCGCCCCTCGTGCCATTCAGGACGCGGGAGCACCGTCGTCGGTGATCTCCCCAGTGTCCCGATCGACCGTCGGCGGGGCCTCGGCCCCCTCGGGCTCCTGCGGGCCCTCTGGTGCGGGTTTTGCGTCCACCTCGGGCGGCTTCTGCCCGTAGACCGACAGGATCGTCTGCCAGGCCCGCTGCCGCTGGTCAGGCTTGCTCAAGTCGTACTCGGCAACCTCGGCATCTACCTTGCTCTTGGTGAGCTTGAAGTGCTTATGGCAGGCCGTATAGAACTCCCCTACGTTCTTGAACTGTAGGGCCTTGAGATCAGTCACGGGCTCTTCGGCCTTGCCTTTGGCGGGGCCCGCTGACTTACGCGGCGGCGATGGCTGGTGCCCGTAGTATCCATTATCGGGCATCTCTTCCATAGGCGTCGGGCGGAAGCCCGCTAGCACGACTACCCATGCCAGGCGGTTACGGAATGCCTTAGCTCCCGCTCGGGTTTGGGCCATGCTTGCTAGCTGGTACCAGGGTACGGGCTCCTCGCCTATCTGCCTGCGATTGCGGTTGCCCCGATCGTCCGTGTACCACTCGTATTTGGGTCGTACTCCCCACTTTTCCTCATCTCGCATACAGTAGGCCTCGGCATGGCCGACCACCAGGCCCGTGTGGTACTCGATCAGGTCGGCCTCGGCCCTAGCTCCCTCTACCCCGCATACCTCGACGGGTACCGCGTTGTACGTCTTGACCGTATACCCGTAGAACTGGCCGACCGTCTGCCAGTCTTCAAACTCCAGATATTGCTCCTTATTGATGACGACCTTGTAGGGTTTCTGCTGGAGCACTTCTCCCAATAGTCGGGCCGCACCCCGCGCGTTCTCTAGCACCTCGCGCGGTTGCAGGCTCAGGCCCGCCGCCTTCTGCGCTATCTGCGCGTATCCCGATGGTGTAGTGATGATATCTGTGGTCATATCCTATCTCCTTTCATATCTTGATCTGCTTGAGCGGGTCGTACAAGGCCCGCAACGCGCTGAACGCGGCCCATCCCTGTGTGAAGTCCGTGATGGTCACCTCTCGGAATATCTCATCCGAGGAGCGAGGGATGCCCAGGACTATGAACTTGCTCGGGGCCACGTAGCCGTTATCCCGTATCAGTTCACGGTAGGCCGATACCTGGAGCACCACCTCACGGAATATGCCGCCCGTCTTGTAGTCCACTCCACACAACTCCCCATCCACGTAGCCGTACCAGTCGGGTGTACCCCCGTACTGCCACGTCTCGCTCACGAGCGGTAGCTCCGCGAAGATCGTCTCCAGATGCTTACCTTTGGCCCATTCGAGATACTGAAGGTAGCTCGTCTCAGCCTGCGCTATCTGCGCCGCCGTGTACTCAGACGTATCGACCACGCTACCTGTGAAGTCGGCCAGTACGAGCGCGTGTGCGAGGTGCCCGACACTGGCCTTATCATCCCTGTACTTGCTGGAATCTATGCCCTGGAGCCCCAGGCGGTTTGCCCAGGGCACTAACTGGGGCTTATTGAGGTTCCCGATGACTCTCGTGACTGAGGGCACGATCGCCCCCATGCCGTTTGTGTAGCGAATATGAGCCCTGGCCGTCTTTGGAGTATCACTCTTCATCTGCCACCTCTTGCCGTAGCACCCTTATGTACTCCAGCATCGCCTGGGCCCACTCTAGGTTCTGCTCGTCTTTGAAGTAGCCGTCCTGTATGCAATGGGTCAGGGCGCACTCCAGGCCCCACAGGTCGCTATCCCGCAGGCCGAAGCTATGCGAGTGATCCAACTTATACAGCCTGGCTACGAATGCTTCAGGATTGCCCATGATACCCTCTCCTTTCAATTTCGGGCCCCCGACGGGCGGGCCATGGAAAACCACAGCCCGCCCCCGAAAGTCCCCAATTTCGACGTTTTCTTAGGACAAGATGACCATTCAGGCGTGGGTGCGCCCCGTGATGTCAACCGCGGCCCGCTGAAGCTCGTAACTCGGCTCCCCCTCGAATAGGTTGGCCGCGTTGCTGATCGCGCAGGATATCCCGTAGAGGTTATCCTTTGGCTCGTGACTGTTCATGAGGGCCTCCAGGGACGCCTTGAACTGGTCTTGTGTAAGGTCGTGCTCTTTTGCTACCCGCTCCATGAACTCGAACGGCTCGTCTACCTTGACCGTGAGCGCGTTGCGGAACTGAGCTACCACCCGCTCTACTTCGAGCTTCGTGCTCTCTACCGCGGCCT
>PWVY01000267.1 GCA_003561665.1 Thermoplasmata archaeon | reverse complement strand
TGATGCTTGCGCCGCGTTTGGTGAGTTCGTCGTAGATGGGGATCGCGCGCGTGTTGCGGATGTCGTCGGTGTTGGGTTTAAAGCTCAGGCCTAGGAGGGCGATGTGTTTGCCGTTGAGGGTGCCGAGTTCTTCTTCGAGGAGGTCGACGGCTCGGTGGGGTTGGTCGTTGTTGGCGGTGAGGACGGCTTCGAGCAATCGGGAGGGGTGTTGGTTTTCTTTCGCGATGTGAACGAGGGCGTTGACGTCTTTGGGGAAGCAGCTGCCGCCGAAGCCGACGCCGGCGCGGAAGAAGTTGGGGTTGATGCGGTGGTCGAGGCCGATGGCGTGGGCGATGTCGTTCCAGTCGGCGTGGAGGGTTTCGGCGAGGTTTGCCATCTCGTTGGCGAACGTGATCTTGGTGGCGAGGAAGGCGTTGTTGGCGTATTTGATCATCTCTGCGGTGCTGGCGGTGGTGCGGATGATGGGCGCGTCTTGGTTTTCGTAGAGGGTTTCGACGCGGGGGATGGTGTCTGGGTTGTCGCTGCCGATGACGATCTTGTCGGGGTTGCGGGCATCTTCAAGCGCGCTGCCTTCGCGGAGGAATTCGGGGTTCATGGCGATGTGGAGGCGGTCGCCGTTGGGGTCGTTGGCGGCGTTTCGTGCGGTGGGTTGGATGAGGTTGCGCGTGGTGCCGGGGGGGACGGTGCTTTTGGTGATGATGGTATGATCGCGTTGAGTGTCTTTGAGGGCGTTGCCGACGTCTTGGGTGGCTTGTTGGATGGCGGTTAAATCGGCGGCGCCGTCGTCGTCTTGGGGGGTGCCGACGCAGAGGAAGGTGTGTGTGGTGTTTTGGATGGCTCGCTTGGTGTTGGTGGTGGCGGTGAGGCGTTGGTTGCTTCGTTGGGTTTTGAGGGCGTCGTTGAGGCCGGGTTCGTGGAAGGGGGCGGTGGCGTTTTGGACGTTTTCGACTTTTTGGGGGTCGATGTCGACGAGGGTGACGTGGTGGCCGTTCTCGGCGAGCATGAGGCCGGTGCAGAGGCCGACGTACCCGGTGCCGAGGATGCTGACACGTTGCATTGTTCGGGGCGTAGGGGGTGGTGGGGTTTGAAGGCTTGCGTTGGGAGTCTTGTGTGGTTGGTGCTGGGTTTCGCCTTCGATATGGGGGGATACATCCACCGATCCCCGGGGAGAGGGTTGAACCCTGTCGTGGTGTTGGTGCTTTGAGGCGAGATGTCGTGATGGTTCACGTGGTGGGGCTGCCGGGTGCGGGCAAGAGCACCCTGACCGCGAGGCTTGGCGCTTTGCTTGGTTGGCCGGTGTTCTCGATTGGTCGCTTCCGCAGGGGGCGTTCTCCGGATTGGCAGGGTGAGGCCGATGCGTGGGAGGCCTTCTACGATGCCATCGTGCAGGCGGGCGGGTCCGAGGTGATTCTTGAGACGAGCGGCCTCAACGGTCGCCTGCATCGGCTCGAGAGGTACGTTACCGCTGAAGGGGAGCTTGTCCGGGTCAAGCTTACCTGTCCTCGCGGGCTCCTGCACGGGAGGGTTCAGGAACGCGATGCGGATCGGGATTCGTCTCCATGGGCGTACTCGGGGTCCATCCCGAACCGGCACGTGTTCATCGACCGGTTCCACGACGTGTTCGAAGAGCTCCCTGCAGACATCGAGGTCGACACAAGCGAGCATGGCCCCGACGAGGTCTTGGCGATCGTGCGTCGCGAGCTGGGCGTGTGATCGCCCGTCGCGGTGGGGTTGATGGAGGGGTGCAACCTGGCGTCTTACCCGTGACCTGTGAGGAGGGTTCCCTGTGTTTCTAAGAGGAACCGGTGCGCGGGGATGATGTGAACGGTTTGGCCGTTGGACGTGCGTGTCTCTTCCACGTCCCGGGTGATGATGTAGCCCTCGTTCACCCCGAACGTGCGCATAAAGGCCCTTACGCCGGACGTGTCGATGCGGCCGTGCTTAATGTCCACCGGTACCGGGCCCTCGGGTGTGAGCACGCTGTCCACCCCGTTCTTGCTGGGATCCCTCCAGAAGAACTCGGGCCTGAGCTGGTTGACGATGCTCCACTCGAAAACCTGGGAGCGAGCGTGGTCGTCCTGTCGGAAGAGGAGGTTGGTGGAGAGGACGGACGGGTAGAACCGTTTGAGCTTGCGCTCGGTTTTTCGTCGGTTCGTGGAGAAGTTGTAGAGCTTGCGGAGGAGGAAGGCGTCCTCCAGGTAGGAGAGGTAGTTGGAGAGGGTGTGGCGGTTGATGTCCAGTTGTCCCGCCAGATCGCTGACGTGGATGATCTGTCCTGGCTGTTCCATCAGGATGTTCATGACGGCCTCGAGCGTCGGGACGTCACGGATGTCGAGCAGGGTGGGCAAATCGCGGAACACCACCCGCTGTACGATGGACTCCTCCACGTACCTGCGCACGGTGTCCTTGTCGGTGTCACCGACCAGCTCTGGGAAGCCTTGGGTGCGGGTGAACGTCTCAAACCGGCGTGCAAGGTCGCGCTCACGCACACCGATCGGTTAGTGGTCCACGCCGAGGAAGCCTAGGTACTCTTTGAAGGAGAGGGGCTCGACCCTGAATTCGAACATTCGGCCAGCCAGGGTCTCTCTTGACCCACGGCGGATGAACAGGGACTCGGAGCCGGAGACAAGAATCTTGAGATCAGGATAGGTGTCGTAGATGGCCTTCACTTGGTCGCTCCATCCGTCCAGCTTTTGAACCTCGTCGAGGAGCACCAGCTTGGGACCGCTTCTTAGATCCCTCTCGGTGACGCGTTCGTAGGTGCGGAGAACCTCCCGAACCTCGGTGTCGTGGAATTCGTCGAAGGAGAAGTAGACGACATCGAGAGGATCCAAGCCCTCCTGGATGGCGTCTTGGGCTGCCTTGAGGAGGAGTGTCGTCTTGCCAACCCGTCGAAGGCCGGTGAGGGCTAGGACTTGGCGCTGGTCCATGTACCTGCGTAGGGTGTTGTAGATGCTCCTCTCGTGGTAGTCGAGCGTAAACGGGCCCCGCCACCAGGGGTTGCGCTCCTCCAAAACCTCCCTTGTATTTGGCATGTCTATCCGCCATGAAATCGAAGTTATGGGTAATAGAGTTGCCGATAACTAATAAAATTTGGGTAGCAACCCATCCCTTTCGCGGGGTCGCCACGGCGGTGGGGGCCGGTTGATCTGGGCCTGGGTTGAGATACGGGGCCTCGTCATGGCTGGGGGGGTGTTCGTTGTCTGTGTCCCAGGCGTGGCCTTGGGAGAGCGTGGCGCGTCGTTGTTGGTGGGTCTTTACGAGTTCATCGGGCTTGGCATCCATCCCATCTCCTCCGGGGGGTGTTCCTAGCTGCCAAGCGAGGGGATGGGGTACCTTTCCTGTGTTTTCCAGTGGAACGTTTGGAGGTTCGGGGGTCCCGTCTTCAGCGTGGGTTTTTAGGTCAAAACCCCCCGTTTGGCGGCCCCTTTGCGGGGTCCTGGCGCCTTTCTGGCCCGTTCCTCGTCGAGCCGTCCCAGCTAGGCTTAGGCCAACCTGCAGACAGCGCTAGCAACGATCCGGCCTTTTTTGGGGGTGTTGTTTCACCAGTCGCCGTTGGCGTAGGGGTGGGTCCAGAGGGCGACTTGGAGGGTGAGGCTTTTCCTCCAGGCGGTTTGGATGCGTTGGGTTTCGTCGGGGTGGAAGTCGCCTTGGTTTAGGTTGGGTTGGATGCGGCTGAAGGGTTCGATGAAGGTGATGAGGTAGCGCAGGGGGATGTGGTCGGTGGCGTTGGCGTGGTCGGTTTGGTTTTTCTTGGTTCGGTGGTGGCGTTTGCCGATTTCGTGTTGGTAGTTGAGCCAGTCGTCGTCGTAGGGGCGGTTGCAGGTGTCGTGGATCCATTGGGCGATGCGTTCTTTGGTGCGTTCGAGGTAGGTTTGGTCGAGGGTCCCGTTGGTGGCGAAGGTTTGGAGGAAGATGTCGCCGGGGGTTTTCGTCCAGTGGTTGATGAGTTCTTGGGCGTGGGCGGGGAGGAAGACGCCGGCGCGTTCGAGGTGTTTTTTGTCTTGCTCGGTGAAGCCGAGGCTTTCTTTGAGGCGGTTGAATTCGTCGTGCGTGACGGGGCTTTCGGGGATGTCGGGGTCGCCGTACGCGTACCCGGGGATGGGGGTCATGGGGAAGCCTCAGGGCGCCGTTGAGGGGGTTTGTGGGTGGAAAAGGACGGGATGGCCGAACATGGACGGGTTTCAACATCGATGTCGATGCGATCGGAAGAGTGGACGTTTGGGGTTCAACCGGTCCGTAGGAGCCGCTCTTTTGCACGTGTCGTGCACGTAAACAACCTGATGTTGCGTGAGAACTGTTGAGGGCCTGTGGCGGAAGGTTACGAATCCTTGGGCTCCTTCCCGACCCTACAGGCCTTGATGGAGGCGGTGCACGAACTCCGCACTCGCCTCATGGACGATCGCCCCCGAGCCTTTCCCCCAGGCCAAACCCGTGAGTGCCCGGCATGCGGAAACTGCGCTCTTGAAAGTCGTAATGACTTGATCCGTGAAACGATCGTCGGAGCGATGGCCCTCGTACATCACCACCTCCACGGCGCTCGATGCCAACATTGCGGGTCCGAGTTCCTGGAGGCCTATGAGGATCTCGCCCTGGAGGAGGCCAGGCCCGAGGACCGCTTGGCAGATTACGAGGCGAAGGTCACGAACGTTTCAGGACGAAACCTGGGAACGTACTGGCCCAAGGACGTGGTCCGTGTGATGGAACTGAGCAACCAAGATGCTCTTGAGGTTCAGATTCTCGACCCGGACACGATGATCGTCAGGCGGAAGGGGAAAACCGAGGAATAGATGGGGTCGGCATCAAAGCGTTTAAACGGGGGTCGTAGCTTCCTTAAGGTGATGGAGACCGATGGCGTCGTCGCGGTGGGATGGGGCATGGTTCTTATCGGAGAGTTCCCTTCAAGGGTGACTTGAATGGGGGCAAGCAGCACGCGGTCCTCAAGCAAGCAGGCGCCAGAGGTGGCTCACAGCGAGCCTGAAGCAGCGGATGAGGAGGCGTCAGTGGCGTTTCATTGCCCCGAGCATGGGTCGGTGCATCGGGAGGATCGGCCGTGGCTTCCCAAGCTTGAGCGTGGGGATCTAGCGCCGCATCGGTATTGCCCGGAGTGTGGGCAGGTGGAGGGTCGTGGAGGACGGAAAGGGTTGGATCGTGGGGGGTGGGCGAACCGGTTGGCTCGGATGAAGAAGCTCTTGGAGCGTGAGGGGTATGTGTGCACGGAGGCCCAGCGACGGTTGATCTTCAAGCGCATCATTGCCGAGGAGTTGGATGATGCGTACGGGTTCACGTTGGATCGTCAGTTGGTCATCGTGAGCGGCATCGCGAGCGAGGTCCTGGGGTTGCCGGAGAACGTGGTCCTGTCGTACTTGGACCAGTGACCGGTCCCCGTTGGGTCCCGCGTGTGGTGTTCTGCGTGGCTTTCTTGAGGCAGAACGCGCCCAGCAGGGAGTCTGTCGGAGCCGGGGTCTGGCGGTTCCTGTGGGTCCACCGGATCGGGTTCGGGCGCTTGGGAGCATGCGGACGAGGTGGTGTGTTTGTTATCGCCTAAGGGGTTCTTCGCGGGGGGACAGTTCTACGAGGCGTTCGGGCAGGTGTCGGATGGGGAAGCGATTGCCTTGTTGGAGGGGGCTCTATGAGCGCGCGACGCCACGCAGTGTTTCCTGGGCACCTCGCGAAGGCGTGACTAGCAGCCAGGTGCTTGCATCATGGAGTGAGCGTTTCTTTGGCCCCCGGAAGCTTCTTGTCATGTACCCCGTAGAGGGGCTCGTGAGTTCCCCATGGTGCCTCCGCAGGTAAACCAGTTCCCGGGCCCTTTGACGCGTGACGACATCGAGGACGTGATCAACATCGCCCATCGCGCAGGCGAAGCGATGATGACGATCTACGAGGAAACCGTCGAGCTGGACGTTGACCGCAAGGCGGACGATTCCCCCATCACGGAAGCCGACCGAGAAAGCCACCGCGTCATCGTGAACGGGCTTGAGGACTTGCCCGTGGGCATTCCCATCCTCAGCGAAGAACAAAACGAAACCGTGGACGCGAAAACGCGCCAGAACTGGGCCCGCTACTGGCTCGTGGACCCCCTCGATGGCACCAAAGAGTTCCTGAAAGAGAACGGCGAATTC
>PWVY01000288.1 GCA_003561665.1 Thermoplasmata archaeon | reverse complement strand
GACGGGATCACGCTTACGGATGTCACGCGGGGGGAGGATGCGTTCGTGTATGCGCTCCACGATTTTGCAGGGGTGGCGAGCGTTCATGCCGGCGCGGGCGTGACCCTCACGGGGGCGCACGCGGTCGTCGATGGGGTTGTGGATCTGGAAGTAGAGGAGACGCTTCTCTTCTACGGCGCCTCCCGTGCACCGGGCACGGTGGACCTCTCCTTGCATGCACCCGATGGCGACGCGCATGCCTGCCCGTGTCACCTGATGGATTCCACGGGCGACGAGGCGCTTGGACCGGGCACGTACACCGTCCAAGCGACGAGCCTGGGGGTAGGGGATGTCATCGCGGCAGGCGCGGACATCGCGTTCCCGTTCGAATGAGCACGTTTGGGTGGATTCGTACGAGCCTTGGGCCTCCTCGAGCACCCCCCACCAAGGTGTGGGGGGGGACCATCTTCCGCGCGTTCGCTGGCATCTTAGCGCCCTTCAAGGCGTGTGTGGATGCGGGTCATGATACCACCCGGTCGTGGGGGGTGATGGGTGATGCCCCGCCTGTGGAGCTTCGTCATCGCGGGGCGTGAGCGGGGGAGTCAAGAAGAAGGGGGGTCTTGGGAAGCCTGATGGGTCGCCATTGGCACGATGCGCTCGAGGATGCTCTCCCACCGGATGCGTTCGAGGCGCTGCCTCGAGGGTACGATGTGATCGGGGATGTGGTCATTGTTCGCCTCGACGAGGCCGCGCGTGGGTTCGAGGATGTGATTGGTGAGGTGTTGGTCCAGGAGGTGCCTCCAGCGGAGACTGCGGCGGTGGATGAGGGCGTGGTGGGCAGGTTGCGGTTGCGCAAGGTGCGCGTGATCGGTGGGGAAGGGGATCTTGTCACGGTGCACAAGGAGAACGGTTGCCGGTTGGTGGTGGATGTGGAGGGGTCGTATTTCTCGCCGCGGTTGGCGCATGAGCGTGCCCGCGTGGCTGAGCAGGTTGTGGAGGGGGAGCGTGTGTTGGATGCGTACTGCGGCGTAGGACCGTACGCAGTCTTGCTTGCCAAGCGGGGGGCTTGCGTGTTGGGGGTGGATGCGAACCCGCGCGCGGTGGAGCTTGCCCGGGAGAATGCGTCCAGGAACAAGGTCCAGGATGGGGTGGATCTTGTGGTGGGGGATGCTCGGGGCGTGGTGCCTGCGTTGGATGCTGGGTTCGATCGGGTCGTGATGAACCTGCCGCATTCCGCGGTGGAGCACTTGCCCTTGGTGTTGGATCGGGTCAAGCCGGGTGGGCGGGTGCACGTGGGCGCGATGTTGGCCAAGGATGATGCCGAGGAGGAAGCTGAGAAGGTCGCGCGCGAGCACGGGGTCACGTTGGCGAGCGTAGTGAGCGTTCGCCCATACAACCCCGCTGTTGGCCACTACACGCTCGACGTGGACGTTTGACGAAGCCGCGTTGCCTTGTTGAACAGTTGACGGTCCGTTCGCGTGAGCGTACACGATAGTCCAAAACCCACAAACATGACGATCTCATGCGTGCTCGCGGTGAACCCATGACCACACGAGCCTTCACCGTGATCCTCGCGGCCCTGATGCTCACGATCGCCCTCCCCACCGCTGCAGCAAGCACAGGGGACGAGGATCCCGTCGAGGTCGAATGGTGCGAGAAACACATCCAAGACCCCTACGGGCAACCCAACCTCCTCCCCTACCCCTGCGGCGTGACCGTGAACACCAGCAGCGAAGACCCCGCGGAGGTCAAATGGTGCGAGCGCACCTACTACGATGAACACGGCCAACCCCAAGTTTTCACCTACCCCTGCGGTGTGACCGTGAACACCAGCAACGAAGACCCCGCGGAGATCGGTTGGTGCGAGAAGCACATCCAAGACCCCTTCGGCCAACCCAACCTCCTCCCCTACCCCTGCGAGGTCCACACGTAAACCAACACGACGACCACGCACCCCTAGCGGGGGATAACCCCCTGCCTTCGATCCTCCTTCTCACGCAGGCCCCGGCCTGGCTCCTTCAAGCCCTCCCTCCTTGGCCCGCTGAAGGCACCAGCGCCACAGCCAGAACCCCCACACCACGAACGAGAGCACCGCCACCAACCCTGCGACCCTCACGAGCACGTGATCATGCCCCCACACGACCATCCCCCCCGTCACCAACACATAGCTCACGCCCGAAATCACGCCAAGCCACCCCAACCCAGCCGGGAACCAGCCCCCGCGCAGCACCAAAACCCCGAACAGGACCAACCACGCCCCCACCATGGCCGTTCCCAGGTATTGGACCCCCAAGAACTGACCCCCTGCCACGCTCATCACGTGCGCAACGATCAACCCCAACGCGCCCAACGCGAACAACGCCACGCCGAACCCGCCCACGATCGCGCTCGTATCCGCCAACCCCCGCTGCGATTCCCGATGCGCACGGAACACAAGCCACACCACCGGCACCAAGCCGCCCGCGATGAACATCGCTGCCACGTCACTCAACAACCCGAACAACGCCTCCTCTCCCAACAACACGAACCCGCCGAAGAAGAATGCGAAACCCAACAGGATCGCGACCGCGCTCACGAACGCACCCCACCCGGTGTACCGTAACCCGGATGGCTCCACGGGCTTGGGCGAAGAGGCAGCGATCGGGCTATCTTGCTCCATGAGAATGAACACCGGGAGGAGGACCTAAGAACCCGGCCAAGACACGACTATGAGGGCCAGCAGGATCGAGGAATGGAGAATCGCCCAGGCCGCAAATCGTTCCACCGCGCGGCCTGGGGCCCGCTTACCAGGGGGCTACGTGGTTCCCTGCATCTCGCCAGGCAGTTGCCCCGAATCGATGGCGCCTGCTTGCTGGAGAAACGCGAGCGTATCCCACTCGCTCCACGACTCCACGATGTGGCCATCCTCGATCCGATCGAACTGCATACCTCGGCCTTCCACACGTTCGCCCGTGGCCTCGATGCCCATGAACTCGCCCTCGTGCGTGCCCTCGAACGAGTAGTGCACCGCGACCCAATCATCCTCCGCGACCATCCGGATCGCTTCCGTCTTCATATCCGGGAACGCGGACCGAAGCTCCTGGATGACCTCCTTCAACGCCTCCCTCCCTTCGATGGTTTCCGGGAGCCCCGCATCATGAACCGTGACATCCTCGCTCACTGCCTTGTCCAGGATGCCCATATCCCCTTCGTTGTACGACTGCATCCACGCGTTCTCGACCAATTCCTTGTTCTCGCTCGATGAAGACATCGTGAAACCTCGAACCCCACAACCCTCTTCCACCCCCAAGAACCGGCCCGAAACGACGGCTGATCACCACAAGACACGCCCAACAACGCGAAAGCATGCCTCGGAACCCTCCGAAACGATAACGACCACGCAACCTTCTTCTCCCTGAGCAACCTATACCTGAACCTCCCTCACGATTGCGACGGACGGAGTTCGCTTCGGCCCGGGAGAGGATGAGACCATGAGCTGGGAATACAGCGAAGAAGACTACAAACAGTACACGAAGGAAACCTGGAACACGAGCGCAGCATCCTACGATCCTTGGATCCGCGCGCTTGAACCCTTCAACGAGCCCCTGCTCGAAGCCATCAATCCCCAACCCGGGGACCGCATCCTGGATGTCTGCACCGGGCCTGGAGAACCCGCGCTCACCCTCGCCAAAGCCCTAGGCTCCCAAGGGCACGTGCTCGGCATCGACCTCTCAGACAAGATGCTCGAACAAGCCAAGAAGAACGCCGACGCGAGGAAGGTCACGAACGTGGGCTTCGAAGTCATGGACGCCGAGAACATGACCCTCGACGATGCCAGCTTCGATGCCGTCGTCTCCCGCTCGAGCCTCCAGATCCTCACCAATCCCCAAGCCGCCCTAGAGGAGATCGCGCGCGTTCTCAAACCCGGCGGCCGGTTCGTCGCTTCCGTGTGGGCCGCACCCGGCGAACGAAGCCCCGCCCTGCACGCCATCCTTGGCCCCATGCTTATGCACTGTACCCCCGACGCGACAGGATACCTTCCCACCCCCTACGAGCTTGGAGGACCCCATACGCTTCGGAACATGGTCGAGAAAGCAGGCCTTGAACCCACGCCCGAGGACCGCATCAACGTCCCTATCCGGTTCGAAGACACCGATGATTATCTTCAAGCCCTCATGGAAGGGACCCCCGTAGGCCACTCGCTTGAAGAAGAAAACGAGCAGGTGCAACAAGCCGTCCTCGAAGAAACCCGCGCGAACATCGAGCGATGGAACCAAAGCGACGACGGGGATCTCGTTCTCGGCAGTGAAGCCGTCGTCGTCAGCGCTACGCGTCCCGAGACGTGATCCAACGGGAATCCTCACGGGTCCATCAGGATCCGAGCGAAGGGATCCAAAGCGGGAATCGCACCGTTGGCGTCCAGGTCGACGATTGCTAGGTTTAGCCGTGTCTGGTGGTTAGCGTTCGGGCAAGAAGGGTAGCTTGGGAGGATCAAAGCGGAGGTGTTCTTCTTGCCGTGCTTCCGGTTCAGGAACGATGTTCCTGATGCGAACCGATCACGCCTCTTCGTCGACGCGCAATCGCTCCAACAAATCATCGCTCACACGGTACCGTGTTCCCCGTTTTTCGCCTTCCCGATCGAGCAAACCCCGCGAGTGCAGCGAGGAGAGCGCTTCCGTCACCGTCTGGGGAGCATACCCGTCCTCGTTCGGGAAATCTCCCCGCTGGAACCACTCAAGGCCGTTGCGTAGGGCCCACTCCATGACTTCTCGCTCGCAACCCGTGCTTAGGTTCTCGAGCAAAGGGCTTAGGTCCGTCATCGCGAGAGCTTGGCGATAGGCACGGCGAACCGCATCGGCGTAGTAGCGGAGCCAGACGTGGTAGTGGCGACCCCGATTGGTGGCTTGTAAGCAAGCGTAATACTGCTCGTCACGCGACTGGATCACGTTGTCGAGGGGGGTGAGGGCCGCGTTTTCCATGCCGGTCTCCTTGAGCAGGCGCAGGTTGAGCAGGCGACCGACGCGACCGTTGCCATCCTCGAAGGGGTGGATGGCCTGGAACTCGACAAAGAACATGCCTGCGGCCGCGACGGGGGTAAGCAACTGGCCGGACCCGTAGTACCACTCGAGCAGGGCCTCAAGCTCGGCCCGCGTGCGCTCGGGCGGCGTGCATTCGAAGACGAGTTGGCCGGTCTCGCGCGATCGGATGCCATTGGGGGTGGTTTTGAGTTCGCCGGGCCGCTTGTCGGCTTCGAAGATTCCGTCGAACAGCCGCTCGTGGGTTTCAAGGATCTCGTCGATGGTTAATGGCTCGAAGTCGTCGCTGGCGTGGAGTTCGTGGTAGGCGCGGCTAAGGCGGAGGAGCTCTTCCTGTTGAGGACTGTTGGCCTTTCCCTCTCGTAGAATGCGTTCTGCGTCCTGGAACCCCACGGTGTTGCCCTCAAGGCGTGCGCTCCCGTAGGCGTTGTTCAGGCTTGACCAGCCCACGAGGAACCGCTGGATCTGTGGAGATAGGATTTGCGCGTCTAGTGCTCCGTCGAGGCGGAGGGCTTTGCGGGCGGGACTAAGGACATCCAGACCCAGCGAGAGGGACGGATCGAAACCCTTTGACGTGTCAACCTTCTTGGGCGCCGCCATCAAGAGACATTATTATATCCTTATTATTTCACGTTTTGCTGGGGCGGAACCTTATTATCGAGACCCCCACCCCGACCTTATTAAATCCTTATTAATGAGGCCGATCAAGGGTCGACCCTTGTTATCTCCCGTTGGACAAAAACCCACCTCCATCGATCCCTCCTTGGGAAAGGGAGAGGGTTGACGAACCCCTCGAAGCCACCGGAGGGATTTGAACCCTCGGCCCGCTGCTTACAAGGCAGCTGCTCTACCGAGCTGAGCTACGGTGGCAACCCGCACCCCAGGCAAACCGCTCCCACACAAAAGCCTCACCCTTCCAACCCCAACAACACGAACCCACGCCACAACCGGGCAACACCCAAACCCCACCCCCCACACCCCGCAGGGGCCATGCCCAAAACCACCCCCACGCTGCTCACCCTCGCCCTCCTCGCGACCCTCGCCACCACGCTCGCCCTCCAAAGCCCCACCACGCTCCACATCCACGCCCACGACATCCCCAACCCCCCCGCCGGAGCCACCCTCCACCACGACATCAACAT
>PWVY01000114.1 GCA_003561665.1 Thermoplasmata archaeon | reverse complement strand
TGAACTCCATGTCGACGAGTTGGGGGAAGTGTTCTTCGAGAAAGTCGATGACGGCGAACGCGGTGAGGGTGGGGGCTAGGCTTCGGCCTTTCTTGGTCACGTACCCTTTCTCTTGGATGCGGCTGATGATGTCTGCGTACGTGCTGGGTCGCCCGATGCCTTCTTCTTCGAGGGCTTGCACGAGGCTGGCTTCCGTGAACCGCTTGGGGGGTTGGGTTTCGTGGCTTTTGGGTTCAAGCTCTTCGAGGTTGACGGTGTCGGCTTCTTCGAGGGGGGGAAGCTCGGTGGGCCCGTCTCCGCTGGTGGGCCATGCCAGGCGGTACCCGCGGAAGGTGACCTTCTTGCCGGTGGCTTTGAACCGGGCCACGTTGGGTTCGTCCTCTTGGGAGGGTGGTGTGGCGTCGATGAGCGCGGTGGTGCTGGTGTAGCGCTCGTTGGGCATCTGGCTTGCAAGCGTGCGTCGGTAGATCAAATCGTAGAGTCGCTTGTGTTGCCCAGAGAGGCCCGCGTCGTCGGGGGGCGTGAAGGTGGCGCCGGCGGGGCGGATGGCTTCGTGGGCTTCTTGAGCGTCGTCGGTGGTGTCGTCTTCGTACGTGCGGGGGTTGGAGGGGACCAAGTCGGGGCCCCATTCGCGCTCGATGGCGTCTCGTGCACCGTTTTCGCCTTCTTGGCTGAGCGCGGTGCTGTCGGTCCGCATGTACGTGATGTGCCCCTCTTCGTAGAGGTCTTGCGCGATGCGCATGGTCGCGCCGGGGCTCATGGATAGGCGCCCGTTGGCGGCTTGTTGGAGCGTGCTCGTTTTGAAGGGTGCGGGGGGTTTGCTTTGGCGGTCGCGTTCGTCGATGTCTGCGACCGTCCAGGGTGCCTCTTCGAGGCGCGTGGTGAGGCTCGTGGCGAGGGGTTCGTCGACGATGATCACGTCGGTGTCTGCTTTGAGTTCACCGGTGTCTTCGTCGAAGTCCGCGCCGGTGGCGATGCGGGTGCCGTCGAGTTCGTGGAGGTTGGCTTGGAAGCTTTGTGATTGTTGCGAGAGGAGGGCTTGGATGTCCCAGTAGGTGGCGCTTTTGAACGCGCGGCGTTCGCGTTCGCGCATGACGACGAGGCGAACCGCAGGGCTTTGCACGCGCCCGGCACTGAGGCCTGTTTTGATCTTGTGCCAGAGCAGGGGGGAGAGCGTGTACCCGTACAAACGGTCGAGGATGCGGCGGGCTTCTTGGGCTTCGACGAGGTGCATGTCGATATCCCGCGGGTTCTCGAGAGCCTCCTCGATGGCGTCCTTCGTGATCTCGTTGAAGACCATGCGCTTGACGGAGATGTCCGGGTTGAGGGCTTCGACCAGGTGCCAGCTTATGCTCTCGCCTTCGCGGTCTTCGTCCGTGGCCAAGTAGAGGATCTCCGCGTCGTCGAGTTCTTTCTTCAAACGGCGGAGGATTTTCTGTTTGCCGGGGATGGTCACGTACACGGGCTCGAAATCGTCGTCCACGTTCACGGCCAGATCCGCCCAGTCCTCATCCTGGAACCGCTTGGGGAGCTTCTTCTTGCCGGAGGGCAAATCTCGAACGTGGCCCACGCAGCTGTCGACCTTGAATCCGTCAGGCAGGAACTTTCGGATGGTTTCGACCTTTGCGGGCGATTCGACGATCACGAGCTTCGTCATGGTAGGGTCCTCGCGCACGCGCGTTAGCGCTTTTCTCGCCGCGAACCGGGCGGCAGAGGCGACGCTCTCATCTCGGCCTCTTCCCTCTAAACCTTTCGGGAAGGGGGTGCCAGAGTATCACAGGGCGCCCTTGGTGATGGATCAAGACGAGGCTTCGATGGCTCCTTATCGCATCTTGCCCCATCCAAAGCTAGTTTTGAACGGACCCCCATCACGCGCATGATGACCGCTTCACGGTTCCTCCTCACCGGGTGCGCCGGGATGATCGGGTACCACACCGCCAAGCACCTTCTCGACGAGGGCCACCACGTGACAGGCGTTGACCTGATCACGCCCGACAAAGGGCCCCAACTCAAAGAATGGCGCATGAAGCAACTCGAAGACCACGACCGCTTCACCTCCCACAGGGAAGATGTCCGAGACAAGGACACCATGGGGAACCTGTTCGAAGAAGACGCCTACGCAGGCGTGCTTCATCTGGCCGCCATGGCCGGTGTTCGCGACAGCCTCGAACACCCTCACCTCTACCACGAAACCAACGCGACCGCCACGCTCAACCTCCTCGAACACTGCCGCCACCATGACGTCGACGACATCGTGATCGCAAGCACCAGCAGCCTCTACGGGCACTGGAACGATGTGCCCTTCACGGAAACGGCCCGCACCCGTCGACCCCCTTCCCCCTACGCGGCCAGCAAGAAAGCGGCCGAAGCGTACGCGAGCACGTACAACGAGCTCTACGGGATCAACGCGATCGTGCCCCGGTACTTCACCGTGTACGGTCCCGCTGGTCGACCCGACATGGCCGTGTATCGGTTCGTGCGCTGGATCAGCGAGGATGAACCCCTCACGGTGTACGGGGACGGGACGCAGCGTCGCGATTTCACGTACGTGACGGACATCGCGCGCGGAACCGTTGCGTGCTTGGATGCGGACGGGTTCGAGGTGATCAACCTGGGGAACGACGATCCCATCGAACTCAAGGACCTGATAGCGACGATCCAAAAGCACGTCGGCAAACAAGGCGTGATCGAGCACGAGGAGGCTCACCCTGCCGACATGGACGCCACATGGGCGGACATCTCGAAAGCGCGCAAGCTTCTCGGTTGGGAACCCCAAGTCCCGCTCGACGAGGGCATCCGCCGCACCGTGACGTGGTGGGAAGAGGAGAAAGACTGGGCGATGGATGTCTCGTTGACCTAGGAGGCCTTGCCTGCAGCAGCCTCGTACGCGTCCCGCGTGAGGGTCACGATGCGATCCGTCGAGAACTTCTCTCGGGCTAACGCGCGTGATCTTGAGCCCATCCTTTTCCGGAGATCATGATCTTGGGCAAGGCGCGCAAGCGCGATTTCTAACTCATCCTGCGTGGTGGATACGAACCCGCACTCGCCCTGGATCACGTCGGTCACGTTGCACGCGTTGCTCGCGATGATGGGTAAGCCAAAGCTCATCGCTTCCAGGATCGTGTTCGGGAAGCCCTCCATACGGGACGGGAGCGCGTACATGTGGGAGGCGGCGTACGCATCCGACTTGCTGGAACCGTACAACGGGCCACAGTACGTCACGAACTCGGAAGCATCATGCTTGTCGACCAGCGCCTGGACCTCGAGGGTCTCCTCGGGGCCCACGATGACGAGGTGAAGATCGTGCTCGTCGCTAAGGTTCGCGATGGCCTTGATGGCTCGATCGAGCCCTTTGACGGGATGAAGGCGGGATAAGAAGAGGACGCGCTGGGAATCGCGAGGGATGTTGTGCTCGTTAAGGAACCCCTCGGGGTCCTCTGGGGGGTCCACCTCGGGAACGGCGTTGGGGACGATGCGGATCTTCTCATCGGGGACGCCGAACTCTTTCAGTTGCTCGCGCTCGTTACGGGTTAACGCCATGCACATCGTGGCGTTGTCCAGCAACCGGTCGCCTAGAACCGCGTCGAAGCCCTTCGTCAGCGCGGTTCGTCCATGCTCTTGAGGGAGCGTACCCCGTGGTGAAAGCACGTAGGGCACCTCGGCGTCTTGGCAGGCTTGCATGACGGCGACGTTGAGCATGTTCCTGTATTCCTGCATGTGGACGATATCGAAGTCCTCGAGGGACAAGTTCTCGAGGATCGTTCGAGGTTTGATGAGCGGTAAGAACATCTTGTATTCTCGCGCGACCGTATGGATCGCGTTCTTCACCCTGAAGATGGGGACGTTTTGTTCCTTGTCCCACCCTGAGGGCAACCGGTTGGATCCTGACACGTCCGTGGAGAGCACGGCGAGGTTGTCGTTGGCCGCCTGGAGGGCGTTCGCGATGCGTAGGGAGGACTGGATGGGGCCTCCGAACTCGAAGGCAGGCGCGTAGTACGGGACGACGTGGAGAATGTTCATAGAGAAACCTCCAACACGAACGACGGGAGGCCAGCAACGTCTCTCCTGGAGCTTCCCTCATTAGCCATCCAGTAACACCGAACATGTTCGTTCTCCGACACATGCAAGGATGCGGGGGATAGGCGTAGAGCTTCTTTAACGGGGTTTTGTGGTTGTTTCAGATATCCTCGGTCACGGACAGGTATAACCGGGCGCGCCAAGGATTTCCCCCTGTGGCCCTCAAGGACCGCCTAGCGGCGGGGTTCAAAACCGAGTTCGCCGGACAACTCGTTTCGCTGGCAGCCGGCGCGCTCATGATCGTCGCCCTGGCCCGCCTTCTTTCCCCGGACGGGTACGGTCTCCTCTATCTTACCCTTGCCATCCTGCACGTCGCGCAGGTCTTCAGCAAGCTTGGTATCGCTAAGAGCGGGGCCCGGTACTTGGCCGAGTACAAGGAGAACGACACGAGCCAAGTTCCACACATCCTGAGAACCTCCCTCCTTCTCAACCTCGCCACGGTTCTCCTCGTCACGGCCATCCTCCTTTTGGGTCATGGCACCATCGCAGAACTCCTCAACGAGCCAGGGCTTGCTCCGCTTCTCCTTCTGGGCTCGCTCTACCTCGTTTTCGGCACGCTCGTCCGTTACGTACGGCTCACCCTGCAAGGGTACGAAGAGATCCAACTCAGCGCGACCTTCCACATCGTGGAAACCGTCACGCGCTTCATCTTCGCTGTCGGCTTCGTCCTCCTCGGGTTCGGGGTAAGAGGAGCCCTTGGCGGGTACATCGTGGGCGCCGCTCTTGTCTCCCTTCTGGGGCTTTTGGCCATCTACGGGCGGATTTATCGCAAGCACGAGGCGGCAGGCACGATCGAGAAGGGCATCCGCAAACGCATCGCCACGTACGCGGTCCCTATCACGGCCACGAGCACAGCGGATATCGCGGACAAGCGCGTCGATACCATCCTCGTCGGGTTCTTCCTCAACCCCGTCGCGGTGGGCTTCTACGTGGTCGCTAAGCAAGCTGTCGAGGTTCTTGTGGCGCCGGCAAAATCGCTCGGCTTCACGCTCTCCCCCACGTACGGGGCCCAGCAAGCCAAAGGGGAAGGAGGTCAGGCTGCCACCATTTACGAGGGCGCGCTCAACCATGCGCTCTTGTTGTACATCCCGGCCGCAGCGGGCGTGGTCCTCCTTGCAGAGCCTGCGGTGTTGCTCATCTTCGGTGCCCAGTACGCTGGTGCGGTCCCCGTTCTCCAGATCCTCGCAGTGTACGCGGTCCTTCACGCCTCGATGACCCTGACAAGCAGCGGGTTGGACTATTTGGGGAAGGCGAAAGCGCGAGCCATCGCGAAGGGGGCAACGTCAACCCTGAATGTTGGGTTGAACATCCTTTTGATCCCGATCTTGGGCGTGACGGGTGCTGCGTACGCGACGGTCGTGACGTACGGGATGTACGCGAGCGCGAACTTCTACATCATCAACAAGGTGTTCGACCTTGATCTTGGGCGCTTGGGGAGGAACGTGGCGCTGAACGGGATGTTGACGCTTGCGATGGTCCTCGTGGTCGTTTCGCTTCGAGGCTTCATCGATGGGTGGATCACGCTTGCAAGCGTCGTCCTCGCGGGGGGTTTGGTATGGGGTCTTCTGGCGTACGCGGTGGGGATGTTGGATGTCAAGCGGGCGCGGTCCGTGCTTTCGTGAGCGTTAGGCGGGGGATGGGGATGGGTGGGGGAGGTGTTGGAGGAGGAGGTCTCGGTTGGTTTCGAGGGGGGCTTGCGCGTCGAGTTCGATGAAGGGGATCTCGAGTTGGTTGCATGCTGTTTGGATGTGTTCGAAGGTGGTTTGGTGGTGGTGGAGGAGCTGTGTGGGGAAGGGGGGGTTGGGGTCCCATCGTTTCCAGCCGTCGGGTCGGTTCTGGATGCGTTGTGCGGCTTCTTCGGGGGGGATGTGAAGGTGGATGATGTGGAGGCTTGGGAGCAGGTCGTTGATGGTGGCGGTGAGGTGTTTGACGGTTCTGGGTGGAAGGGGGTGGGGTTGGGTGAGCGCGATGGAGTAGATGCGTTGGATGGGGCCTTCGTCGAAGAGGATGGTGGGGGGGCCTTTCTGTGTGGCTTGGTGGGCGGGGTGGAGTTCGAGGAGGAGCGCGATCGTTTCTTTGAGGGGGTTTGCGTTGGGG
>PWVY01000242.1 GCA_003561665.1 Thermoplasmata archaeon | reverse complement strand
CCCCGAGAAACCGATGAAGAGCGCATCTACATCCAAGGAACCGATGCCGTCGCCCTAGGCAAGCTCGTCGCTGGATGCAGAATGCAAACCTACTACCCGATCTCCCCAGCCACGGACGAAAGCGTCTACCTCGAAGGGAAAAGCGACAGCGGCCTCGTCGTGGTCCAAACAGAAGACGAGATCAGCGCTGTTGATATGGCCATCGGGGGCGCGCTCACCGGCGCCCGCTCAGCAACCAGCACAAGTGGCCCCGGGCTCAACCTCATGGTCGAAGGTCTCGGCTTTGCTGGCATTTGCGAGGTCCCACTCGTCGTCGTGAACTACCAACGCGGAGGGCCCTCCACGGGACTCCCCACACGGACCGAACAAGGAGACCTACAGTTCGCCTTGAACCTCGGCAACGGGGACTTCCCCCGCATCGTGCTCGCTCCAGGCGACCTCGAAGAGATGTTCCATGACACCATCGACGCGTTCAACCTGGCCGAGCGATACCAAACACCCGTCATCCTCCTACCGGACAAAGACCTTGCCGGGAACACACACACCGTACCCACGTTCGACGCCGAGAACGCGCGCATCGACCGAGGAAAGCTCCTGACAGAGGAAGAGCTCCAAGACACGATCCACTCCGAGGATCCTGACCTCCATCCCCGCTTCGAAGCCGCCGAAGATGGGGTATCCCCCAGAACCATCCAAGGTCAACGAGGAGGCATCCACTGGTTGACCAGTGATGAACACACGGAGATCGGGCACATCACCGAAGACATTGCCAAACGTGACACCATCATCGAGAAACGCCAACGGAAGCTCGAAACCGCCGCCAGCGAGATCCCCAGTGATCGAAAGGTGGCAAGACATGGGCCCGAGACCGCTGAAGTTACTGTCTTCACCTGGGGAACTCCCAAAGGAGCCGTCCTGGACGCGATGAATCGGCTCAACGAAACCGGCAACGTGCTCAACCTCGTCCAACTACGCATCCTTTCCCCCTTCCCAACCGAAGAGGTCGAAGACGCCATCGCCCAAGCCACGCGAACCATCACGCTAGAGAACAACTACACGGGCCAACTTGGACAACTTATCCGTGAACAAACCGGACACAAAGTCGACCACGAAGTGGTCAAATACAACGGGCGTCCCATCATGCAAGACGAGGTCGAGACCACGGTAGAGAACGTACGCAAGAAAGCCCCTGATCGAATCGTTCTACGCGGAGGGATCTAACATGGCCAGCGTCCAAGACTTCAAAGAAGAGAACATCGAGAACGACTGGTGCCCTGGCTGCGGAGACTTCGGCATCTTGAACAGCATCCAGATGGCGCTCGCCGACATGGGGCTTGAACCCCACGAAGTTGGCCTATTCAGCGGCATCGGTTGCAGCGGGAAAACCTCACACTACGTCAAAAGCTACGGTGTCCATACCCTCCACGGGCGCGTCCTGCCCTTCGCGACAGGAGCCAAGATCGCCAACCCCGGGCTCGAGGTCATCGCCGTCGGTGGCGACGGGGACGGGTACGGGATCGGGGCCGGGCACTTCCTGAACGCTGGGCGCCGTAACCTCGACATGCCCTACATCGTGTTCGACAACGAAGTGTATGGGTTAACGAAAGGCCAGGCTTCCCCCACACTCAAACTGGGAGAGCAAACCAAATCGCTTCCCGAACCGAACATCAACGATAGCGTGAACCCCATCGCGACGGCTCTCGCAGCTGGGTACACGTGGGTTGGACGCGGGTACGCGTTCGACGTGATGCATCTTAAAGAGATGGTCAAGCAAGCCACCCTTCACAAGGGCGCGGCTCTCCTCGATGTCCTGCAACCCTGCCCCACGTACAACGACCTGCATGACAAGGAGTTCTACAGTGAGCAGAACGTCCCGGCGACAGGGATGCCTCGCGTGTACAAGCTTGAAGACGAAGAAGACTACGACCCCTACGTAGAGGACCCCAGCAACCCGGACGAGGTCAACGAGAAGAAGGCTCAAGCGTTCGTGAAATCACAAGAATGGGGCGATCGCATCCCTATCGGCAACTTCTACCGTATCGAGATGCCTACCTACGAGGACCGGATCGAAGCTAGGATGGGAGAGTATGGGCCCGATAATGCCCCCTCCGTACCGGACTGGCACGAGGACGGTGTCCCCACCGCTGACATCCAACCCTACCTCGAAGAACGACGTGTCACGTGATCGAGCCCATTTCGACGGACGGTGAACAACCGTTAAGGCATGACACGTTATTGCATGCTTCGTGAAGGGAGCCGCCTCTCAGGAAGCGCCGATGAGTGTCCTCCTGGTCGAGGACGATATCGACCATGCAAGCTTGGTCCGTCGCGGGTTGCCCGACAAAGAATACGATGTAACGCACGTAAGGACCGGATCAGACGCCATGGAGCGCGCGCTGAAGGAGCAATTCGACGCTTGCCTCGTCGACCATCGGTTGCCCGATCGTACAGGCCTTGAAGTATGTCAGAAGATCCGGGAGGAGAATCCTCAGGGGTTGATCCTTCTCGTCACGAGCGTTACTCGGGATGAACTGGCAAAGGAGGCTTTCCAAGTCGGGGTCAACGACTACCTCGTGAAGGGGCCTGGCCTCGTAGATCGAATCAAACAGCAGTTAGAAGAGCAAGGGGAGCGAGGGAATTGAAGGAAGAGGACCTCGTGGGGAAGCTTGAGCGATTCGGCCTGGAGGAGAAGGCCGCTCGCGTCTACTATCACCTTTCTCGGTTGGGTTCATCGACTGCCTCGGATTTAGCGGAAGCTACAGGCATCCATCGGACCCAAGTGTACAATGTGGTGGAGACGCTGGAACAGGAAGGGTTTGTCGAGAGCACGCTTGAGCGGCCTCGGAAGTTTGTCCCGCGTCCTGTGAAGTCCACGTTGGATCAAGTTATCAAGGCACGGCGTAAGCGCTTGGATCGTCTTGAGACCACGTGGGAGGAGGTGGTTGATGCTTGGCCAAGGTTCGAGCGGGAGGACGCTCGTCAGGAACGCTTTGCGGTTTACCATGGGCGGTCTCAGATCAAGGGCGCGTTGAATCGTATGATCGAGGATGCCGAAGAAGAGGTCCTCGCGGTGGCCCACAAGCGGGGGTTGGGCCGGTGGGATGCGATGGGTATCTTGGACGAGCTTCGGGTTCGATCGGAGGAGGGGGTGGTGGTGCGGGCGATGACGAGCATCGAGGAAGAGGGGGGCGCCTTGGAGGGGTTCGCGGAGTGGGCGGAGCTTCGTCACATCAACCTTCCCGGTTATGCTCAGTTCTTGGTGAAGGATACGGATGAGATCGCGCTGTTCGTGACGTTGGACCCCGTGGTGTCCACACAGGGGAAAGGAGAGACCGTTTTGTGGCTGAACGCGAAAGATTTCATCCTGTCTCAGATGGGTTTGTTCGATATGATGTGGTCAACCGCGGTCTCGTACGATGATCGCATCGGGGAGCTTACGGATGGGCCTCTTGCGCCGCGGATGGAGGTGGTGCGAGGACGGTGGATGCGTTATGATCGGATGCGGGAGATGGTGTTCCGGGCAGAGCGTTCGGTTCGCTTGTCCTTACCAGAGGCAGATGTGGCTCGGTTGGATGGGTCAGGGGTGGCGGAGGCGCTGGTGAGGGCGGCAGAGCGGGGGGTGGATGTGTCCGTCGTGGCTTCAGAGGAGATGGTGTTGGAGGGTGTTCAGGTGGTCGTTTCGGACGTGGTGGGGGCTTTAGGGATGGTGACGGTTGATGAGGAGGAGGTGTTGGTGGGCATGGGGGTTGGTTTGGATGCGGGGTCGATGACGACGCAGGAGGAGTGGGCGGTGTGGTCGAGCATGCCCTCGTTCATCGAGCATGTACGGGGGGAATTCGACGTGCGTGAGGGGGTAGGGGGCGTGGTCGGTGGGGAGGAGAGGGTTCAGTCGGTGGAGTAGGGGGTTTTGTTGTTGTCGATCCAGTAGGTGACGGTGGCGTGGAGGGTGGTTTCGAGTTCCTCGTATCGTAGGGGTCGGGTGAGGAACCCGTTGGCTCCATGGTGGTAGCTTTGTTTGCAGTCTTGGTCGTCGGGGGAGGTGGTGAGGACGATGACGGGTACGGTTGCTAGTTTCTCGTGGTCGCGCATGGCTTGGAGGACGTCGAAGCCGGTGTCGTTCCCGAGGTTGATGTCGAGGAGGACGAGTTTGGGGAGTTGGTGGGGGGAGAGTTCGTGGAGGGTTTCTATGGCGGTGTCGGCGTCGGGTTTTTGGGTGACGTGGAGGTGGTCGTGTTGCTCGAGGATGCGTTGGGTGAGCTGGGCTTGATCGGGGTCGTCTTCGATGAGGAGGATGTGGCGGTTCGTTGGATCACGCTCCTTCAAGGTGGAAGCGGAACGTGGCTCCGTCGTCCTCGTTGGGGAGGGCTTGGATGGTGCCTCCGTGTCGGTCGACGACGCGCTTTGCGAGGGCAAGCCCGATGCCGGTGCCTTCGAAGGTGCCGTTGTTGGCTTGGTGGAAGGGGTCGAAGAGGTTGTGGGCGTCGTTGGGGTCGATGCCGATGCCGTTGTCTTCGACGAGGATCCATGCCGGGTCGTGGGGTTCTTGATGGACGCGGATGGTTGGTTTCGGTTCGTTTTTTGTGAACTTCCAAGCGTTCTGTAGGAGGTTCTCCAGGAGGATCTCGAACAGTTTGGGGTCGGCGTGGGCACGGATGTTTTCGCTGATGTTGATGTCTACGTCCCGTTGGGGGTGTTCTCGTTGTAGGTTGTGGAGGAGTTTGCGTGCTTTGCGAGTGACGTTGATGCGTTGGGGTTCAAGGGGGCGTTGGGTGATACGGGCCAGGTCGAGGAGCGCGTCCATGCGGTGGATGGTTTTTTCGGCTGCGTTCTGGATGCGTTCGAGGTGGTGAAGGGCGGTTGGGGGGAGATCATCGGCGTGGTCGTCGATGAGGATCTTTGCGTAGCCGTGGATGGTGTGCTGTGGGCCTCTAAGGTCGTGGCTGACGCCGTAGGTGAATGTTCGGAGTTCCTCGTTGAGGGTTCGGAGCGTGGCGGTTCGTTCTTGGATGCGTTGTTCGAGGTTCTCGTTGAGGCGTTGGATTTGTGCTTGGGCTCTTTTGCGTTCGGTGATGTCTAGGCATGTGCCCGTGATTCGGACGACCTTCCCTTGATCGACGTGGATCTTGCCTCGGCACTCTACCCATCGGACGGTCCCGTCAGGGTGGTTGATCCGGTGCTCGTACGTTGGGAAGGTGGCCTTTTCAACGGCTTCTTGGAGGAGGGTCTCTACGCGTTCGCGGTCCTCGGGGTGAACCCTTTCGAGGTATGTTTGGATCCCCGTGTTTTGGGTGGACTCGTCGAGGCCTAGGAGGCGGCGTTGCTCGGGGGAACGCTCGACAGTATCGTCTATGACGTTCCAGTCCCAGCTGCCAAGTCGGGCGACGCGTTGGGCTTCGTGCAGGCTTTCCCGTTCGTTGCGGAGGTTGTGCTCTAGCCGTTTTTGGGAGGTGCTGTCGACGAGGACGGCGATGACGGCGTCGTCTGTGGCTTGGTCGTCTTTCGTGGGGACGAGTTGTGCTTGGATCCAACGGTCTTGGATCTGCATCTCGCTCGTGGCGGGTTCGCCTTGAAGGGCTTTGTCGATGGCGTCGAAGGTGGCTTCGTTGAGGGGTAGGCTGGTGGCGCTTTGTCCGATGAGTTCGTTCCGGGAGAAGAGGAAGTGTTCGAGGCCGGATCCCTGGAGTTCGGTGATGGTTCCCTCTTCGTCGAGGGCGACGAGGAGCACGGGGGCTGCGTCGGCGAGCGTCGCAAGGCGGTGCCGGTGGGCTCGTAAGCGTTTTTTGGTGTCTTGGTTCTCGGTGAGGTCCTCGATGACGCCTTGGTAGTAGAGGATGCGGCCTTCGTTATCCCGTATGGCGCGTGCGCTTTCTCGTATGGGGATGGTTCCGCGTTCGGGATGGGTCCAACGCTTGCGCAGTCCCCGGATCTCGCCTTCTTGGTCGAGTTGGTGGATGAAGCTTTCGCGGGGGTAGGCGGGGCGGGGGATGCCGTCGGCGTCTTCGACGTGTTTCCCTAGGAATTGTTCTCGTGAAGATGCGCCGAACATCTGGACGAGGGTTTCGTTGACGTAGAGGATGTGGCCTTCGGGCGTGGTTTTGTAGATGCCTACGGGCAGCGCGTCGTAGAGGTCTCGGTCGTTGCCCGGGAGGTGTTCGGTTTTCCCCTTGAGATCCGTGATG
>PWVY01000138.1 GCA_003561665.1 Thermoplasmata archaeon | reverse complement strand
GTGGAGGACGAGGGGGCGGTCGATGTAGGCGTTGTCGTGGGCGCTTGCGAGGAGTGCGCCGTGCGTGGTGTGGTCGTGTTCGACGTCGAAGGTGTCGAGGTAGTATTCGATGGCGTCGAGGAGGGGTCTCGTGATGGGGTCTTCGTGGATGTGGAGGGCTTCGAAGAGGGCGCGGGCGTCGGGGATTTTTTTGTTGGCGAGGGTTTCGAAGGCGGTGAGGGCTTCGTTAAGGGTGGCCTCGTGGAGGGTTTCCCAGTAGCGTTTGAGGCGTCGGTGGGGGGGCGTGTTGAGGGTGGTGAGGCGTTCGTCGTCGTGGCGGGGGCTTGGGGCTTGGTCGATGGTGGCAAGCAGGGCTCGGATGTCGCGTCCTTTGAGGCGGTGTTGGGTGAGGCTTTTTCGTAGGGTTTGGAGGAAGGCTCTCAGGTGCGGGTCGTCGTTGAGGGTGGTTCGGGTTTGGTAGGGGATCTCTCGGGTGTCGAGGAGGGTTTCGACGAGGGGTCGAAGGGGGCCGGTGAGGTCGTGCACGATGCCGACGTGGTGCGCGGTGTCGGGGGTGAGGGTGGTTTCGATCGTTTTGAGGATGGCGTGCGTGTTGGGGAGGATGCGCAAAGGGGGGAGGTTGGTGGTCTCGTCGTGGTGGGGGTCGATGAGGGTGATGTTCTCGTGGTTTTCTGGGTTGGGTGGGAAGAGGGTTCCGTCGAGGGGTAGGAAGCTTGGGTGGTCGATGACGGCGATGTTGCCTTCAGGGAGGGTGGCGTGTTGGCGGGCGTTGTAGGTGCTGTCTTCGGTTTGGAGGATGTCGAGGACATCGTGGGTTTGGGGGACATCGTAGCGGTCCCATCGGAGGATCCCGTCGGGTTGGGCGGTGTGTTCCCAGGCGGAGAGGCAAAGGGAGAGCCGGGTGGCGGTTTCTTTGAAGCTGAGGGTGGTTTCTTGGAGGATGCGGTGGAAGAGGTCTTGTTTCTCGGGGAGATCTCGGCCTTGGGTGGCGTGTTGTTTGGGCGTGGTGGCGAAGGTGCCGAGGCGTGCCGTCTCGATGCGGCGGTTGAGGGCCAGTGCGAGGGGGGCGTCGTGGGTGAGGACGTGGTCGTGGCCTTCGACGAGGCGGGCGAGCTCGTCGATGGTTTTGGCCTTCTGGAGGGGCACGAAGAGGTGGAGGGTTGTTGGTGGGATGAGCCTTCGGGAAAGCGGTTCGTTTGGCCTTCGAACCAATCAGGGGGGGACGCCGAAGTCCTCGTCATCTTCGAAGGCGACTTGCAGCGCGTTGGAGGCTGCTTGTGCGCCGGTGGCGGCGCCTTCCACGAAGCCCAGGCAAAGCGACCACGCGGACAGGAGCCCGGCATCGTGCCCGGTCTGGGGGACCTCTTCGAGCGTGACGCCGTCAAAGGCAAGGCCCAGCTCGTTGGCGATCTCCTCAAGCAAGTCTCGGGGGCGAACTTCTTCGGGGACATCGTCCAAGCGTTGATCGAGGGCTTCCAGGTAGGCAAGTTGGCCTTGAACGTAGTCTGCGTCCCGTCCTGTGCCGCGTAGGCCTTTGATCAAGAGATCGACGTGCCCTTCGAGGATCTCAAGCACATCAAGCTGGGCTTCCAGCAAGTCCGTCATCAAGACCGGATAGGGCTCGTAGGGGAAAGGCGTTCGCGTTCATGCAGCCTGTGGAGGCCTTGGAGGTCCCGCGCTATGCGAGCGTGGCTTGGAGGACTTGTTCGAGCACGCGTGCGGGGCCTTCGTCTCGGTGCTTGTTCGTGGGTTGGGCCTCGCGGGCGAGCCTTGCATCCTCGTCGATGAGGAGAAGCCCGATCATGGAGGCGTTCGCATCGTCGAGGGTTGCAAGCATGGCTTCTTCGTGTTGGGCGGGTATCGCAGCGTAGACGCGGGGGGCAAAGCGTAGGCGGTCGAGGCATTGGTTCGCGAAGGATGGGCTTGGCGTTTGTTTTGCCTCGGTGAGGCGCACGTCCGTGAGGGTTGGGTTGAACGCTGCGATATCGATCTCCCAGCGGGTCCCGCGTGGGTCCGTGACTTGGGAGGCAACACGGAAGCCTTGCTCTTCCCAATGATCGATCAGGGGAGGATACAAGCGCCATTCGTCCATCCACGGTGTGGGTGTTGGTCCTGGTTGAAGGCATCGTTGGTTTCGACGGGGTTCACCGGGCTTCCCCTTCGCGCCTGGACGCGAACAGTTAAAGAATCCACCTCATCTTTTTTGGAAGAGGCTTGGAAGCGATGCGAACCACTCAGAGACCCTTGGTCTGTCTCGTGGCCCTCACGATGGTCACCACGATGATCCCCTCCTCGGCAAGCCACCCCGGCGCGGAATTCACCTCCCCCGCAAGCGAGGACGATTGCACCCCGCACCCTCCCATCGAGATCCATGAAGACGAAGGCCCCCATGGGTTCACGCTCGGTGAAGACCCCATCACGGGGGACCCCCTCTACCGGTCAGGAAGCGGCGTCACAGGGGGAACAGGCACCAGCCAAGACCCCTACATCATCGAAGGCTGGTGCATCCAAGACTACGGCACCCCATACCTCTGGGTTCCAGGCATCCTTGGCGTTCCCTCCCCGATCCCACAAGGCCTTCTCATCCAAGGCACGGACGCACATGTCAAGATCCAAGGCAACACCTTCACCGGGCAAGACCTGACCACGCAAGCCCCAAGCACCGCATCAAGCAACGGGCTTGTTGGCCAAACAGGCATCCTCATCCAGGATGCATCCAACGTTCACATCCATGACAACCACCTCCAAGCCAACGGCCTGGGCATCCTCGCACAGAACGCCAAGAGCCTCACCATCCAAGGCAACCATATTCAGGACGGGAACAACGCCATCAAGCTCGACGATACTCATGGAGCCCTCCTCCAGGACAACCTCATCTCCGAGAACGAAAAGAAAGGCATCGAGCTAATCGACGCAAGCGAGAACACGATCCGATCGAACACGATCACGAACCACGGATGGACCGGGATCATCTTGATCGGGGAAAGCCACGGGAACGAACTGCTGGACAACCAGATCCAGGACAACCGCGATGGCATCGCCACCTGGTCCAGCGACGCAGAGATCCGCGGGAACAACATCGAAGGCAACGAGAACGGGGTAGAGGTCCGTCAGACGGACGACCTGTTGCACGCTCAAGAAAACTGGTGGGGGCACGCGGATGGCCCCAGCGGGGGCGTTTGGGATGCATGCGAGGGAACCTTTGCGGATGGCCCCGGAGACGCGGTGAACACCGTCAACGCTCAACTTTGCTTTGATCCCTGGCTTGATGCGCCCAACCCCGATGCAGGAGCCCCCTGAGGATCCGGCCCCGAGGACACCGAGCCCTCTTGGTTCGGGTGCGATTCCCCAGGAGTTAAGAGGGAGCCAACGGCACGTTGTAGGCATGCTTGTTGTGACGGATTCCTGGAGGATGCCAAGCCACTGCCCCGACCCGAACCGGCGGCCATCTCCCTTGCCGGGGCCGGACAATCGACGACGGCCGGGGCCCCCTCGTCCTTCCTTGTAGGCCTAGTGTTGGAGGACCTCGCGCAAGCGCGCTTTGGTCTCTTCAGGGAAATCCGCGGTGAGCATCCACTCCGCGTACGAGCGGTGATCGAGGACAGGTTCCCCGTCGTGTTTCCCGAACCCGTACCGGATCGTGCCCTCCTCGTCCGCGTAGAGCTTCTTGTCCTCGTCGATCCATTCTTTGGGTTCAACCAGCGCATCCGTGAGACTCTGGGAAAGGGCAGGGTGAACGCGTCGCATGGCTTTGAACACGTCGACCATGGCGGCCGTGTCGTGGATGGCGCGGTGCGCACCCTCCAAGGGGGCATCAAGGTAGTGCTGCACGGCGTGTTCGAGCCGGTTGCTGGTGTCTGGGTGATGGCGTCGAAAGTGCACCATGGGGTCGATGGCGGGGGCTTTCGGGGGGATGCCGGGGCCTCCGGCGCGTTGCAGCTCCGCGTTGAGGAACGTGATGTCGAATTCGTGGTTGTAAGCCATAAGGATGGAATCATCGACGAGGCGTTGGACCAACGGAGCCACGTGGTGGAACGGGGGCGCATCCTGCACGTCTTGATCCGTGATGCCGTGCACGTTCGACGCTTCCGGAGGGATCGGGCGACCGGGGTTGACGATGTCGGTCCATCGGTCCAGCTCGTCGAGGTCCCGGTCGAGGAGGATGAAGGCGAACTCCACGATACGGTCCGTGCTAGGGTCCAGGCCGGTGGTTTCCAGATCGAAAGCCACGACCCGATCGAGGGCGGGCGTGGCGTGTTGGGCCTTCATCGCATCCACGCGCAAGGAGGAGGCTCCCTTGAACCCTGCGAAGCCCCATCCAAGGAGCCCCGCCTGCACGGTGCGCTTGCCAGCAAGGTTCGTCATGCCCCTTTCTCTGTCGGGCAACGTTGAAGCCCCTCCCCCAAAACGGTTCGCTCAACCATCGAACCGAAACAGGGATCGGGCGCAACGTTCATCGCACGCCTCCCCTTTGCCCACCCCACGCAATGGCCAACACACAGCAAGCCACGCAACAATACCTCGAGTTCGCGTACGACGAAGTCGACGGGAGCCCCCAACGAACCTTCGAACAACGCACCATCGAAGACCGTCTTGGCGTCCCCCCCAACCAGAAACGGGACATCCGACGTGATCTGATCAACCGCGGCATGCTTCAAGACGAAGGGAAAGGAACCTTCAGCCTGCGCCTCCCAGCGATCCACCACGTCGAAGAAACCCGCCTCAACGAAGGCCAACAAGACGAGGTCGACCAACGGCGCGAAGAACGCGGCACCTACGTCCGCACCCTCCACGAACTCGCCAAAGGAGACCCCAACACGTCCATCGACCTCGCTGACCTCCAAGACGAGATGGAGATGGACCCCCCGGCAGAGAAGCGCGCTCGCGAATACCTCGACGAAGCCATGCTCATCGACGCAGACGAAAAAACCGTCCGCCTCACCCAAGAGGGTGCCGACTGGGCCAACAACGCCTGACCCCCTAATCGTGGCAACTGGCCCGCCACCCGCAGTTCGGGCACACCTTCTCGCAACGCGTCACCGCGGATCGGAAGCCAAACCCGCACCCCCAGCACGAAGCCACGCTCGAACGCATCGCTCAATCACGCAACCACACGCACATGAACCTGGCTAAACGCATCCAACCCCCCTCTATCAAGCCGTACCCTTAAGCCAACGTATGCTAATCCTGGTACTCGTTCGCATATGTCCGGCGCCCAACAAACACCGACCCTCTGTGAGCGGTTCCAAGACTCCATCAACGAGAACGGGCCCCGCACAGCTCAACGCTGGGTCCAAACCGACGATCCCAGCGAAGAAGCCCTTCTCAGCGGGGAAGCCTGGGGCGAGCGCACGTACGCGCAGCTTGGACGCGCCGTGCAAGAGATCAGCCTTGGTCTGCAAAGCCTCGACGTGGAAGAGGACGACCGCGTGGGCATCATCGGCCACAACAGCCCCGAGTGGGCCATCGCAGATTACGCGATCCTCCACGCCGGAGCCGTAAGCGTCACGGTCTACCCTCAACTCCCGCCCGACCAGATCGCGTACATCCTGGACGATGCAGGCACCAAAGTATGCTTCGTCGGAGACGATGAACTCTACGAGAAACTGCAGATCGCCGCCAAAGACGTTCCAACCCTCGAAACCATCGTGCGCATGGACAACGGACAAAACTCCGCTCACGGTGCAGCCGCCGGGAACGTGAACGCGGTGTTCCCGATGCGCAACCTCTACGAGGAAGGACAAAGCCTCGTGGGCGAAGGCACCGGTGACGACGCGTTCGAGGAGCGCTGGACGAACGTCGAACCTGACGACCTGGCCACCCTCATCTACACCAGCGGCACCACCGGAAGGCCCAAAGGTGTCCAACTCACGCATGCGAACCTTAGCTCGAACCTGGGAGCCATCGACGATTCCGTCGAATTCTACAAAGGGGAACGGTTCCTATCCTTCCTGCCGCTTGCTCACAGCTACGAGCGAACCGTCGGGCACTTAGCCACATACAGCAAAGGGATCGAGGTCTGGTACGCTCGGTCCATCGACACCGTAGGCGATGATTTGAGAGCCTGCCACCCCAACATCATGATCGCAGTCCCCCGCTTATGGGAGAAGATGGGCCAGAAGTTCCGCGCGGCCCTCGACGAAGCTACAGGCCTGAAAGCGAACCTGGTCAAGTGGGCCATCAGTGTCGGGGAAGACCCTCTCGACCATCGGCTCGAACACCAGGAAGAACC
>PWVY01000165.1 GCA_003561665.1 Thermoplasmata archaeon | reverse complement strand
GGGCAGCTTCTCCAAGGCCTTGGTGCCCGTTGGTCGTGTGGAGGGGGAGGACGATGCCGTGGCGGTGTTCGTGGCGTGCTGTGGCGGTCGTGTAGGTGCGGGCAAGGGGCGCGGTGTATGCTTGGATCCTCGCGTTTTGGATGCGTGGGGTCAAAGCAGGAAGCCTCCTGCGAGGAGAACCCCGTAGAGGAGAAGGGCGCGGGCTGTCGGGGCAAGTTGCTGGTCCAAGGTTTCGGGGTTTGTCTGCATGATCACGTTCCAGGCGGGTCGAAGGGCGGAGATGACGGCGAAGAGTGCAAGAAGCGTGTAGGGGCTCCAGTCAAGCCAGAGGATGCCAGTGGGGGGGATGAGGGTGGCGAGGAGGAGCAAGAGGATGTACTGTGCTTTGGTTGCGGTGGGTCCCAGGATCACGGCGAGGGTTCGTTTGCCGGCTTTGGCATCCGTGCGCACATCGCGAAGGTTGTTCACGGCGAGGATGTTCGTGGCCAGTGCCCCGATGCCCGCGCCGGCGAGGAGGCTTGACACGCTCCAGTGGAGGGCTTGCACGTAGTAGGTGCCGGCTACGGCGATGACGCCGAAGAACGCGAACACGAACACGTCACCAAGCCCATGGTACCCAAACGGCCAAGGCCCGCCGGTGTAGAGGATCCCGGCGGTGACGCTGGCAAGCCCGATGGCGAGGATCGGCCAACCGCCCACGTACACAAGGTATCCCCCGAGGAGCACGGCGAGCGCGAACGCGGTGACCATCCATCGTTTGACTTCGGTGGGTTCCACGATGCCTGCTTGCGTCACCCTCACCTCCCCGATGCGTTCCTCGGTGTCCGCGCCCTTCTTGTAGTCGAAGTAATCGTTCGCGAAGTTCGTCCCCACCTGGATCAACAGCGCGCACACAAGCGCAGCCAACGCCGGAAGAAGCGCGAAGGCGTCATGCGCGAACGCGATGCTCGTCCCCACCACGACGGGCGTCGCCGCTGCGGGCAACGTGCGAGGGCGCGAGGCATGGAGGAGCGCGCCAAAACGGGTCATCTCGGGAGCATCGACGTGCGCGGTCTGCGTCATCGGGCGTCGTCGCGGACCCTAAGGTGGGTACTAAAGCGCTTCCCCTTGAAGGGGAACGGGGGAAGCAGGCTGCCCCCAGGGGGGAATATGCCAAAAAACGTGCCACATAGAGGGGTTTTATGTGCCAAGAAGGGGGTTGGGAACGTGCCAGATGATCAAAGACCTCGACACGGGCCCCTTCCAGATCACGGACGACACCGTCAAACGACCCAAGCGCCCTCGTTTCCAACCCACCTACGAGACGCCCGAAACAATATGGGAGGATATCCGAGCCATCGAACGAGCCGACCAACAACTCGCAGGCACCCTCCTTGACCGACGCGAAGCCCGACGCATGATCGAGCAAGCCCTCACCCGCAACGCGTACGGAACCGCAAGCATCGAAGGCAACCCCCTCACGCTCGACGACGTCAAGAAACTGATCGAACGCGGCGACATTCATGAAGCCCGCCAACGCCCCGAGGAACAAGAGATCCTCAACCACGTCCACCTCATGCAAAACCTCCCAGACGAGGACACACCAAGCACGGTCGATCACATCATCCACCTCCACGAACGCCTCTTCCAGGGGGTCCTCGACGATGCAGGCCAACTCAAGCAACAACCGAACTTCATCGGCCAACGCCCCAGCTACAAGGTCCGCTTCATCCCCGCCATGCCTGACCGAGTCCGCCCCGAACTCAAGAACGCGCTCGCATGGTTCCACAACGCCGACGAGCACCCCCTCATCAAAGCACAAGTCTTCTTCCACGAACTCCAAAGCATCCACCCTTTCCGCGACGGGAACGGACGCGTAGGCCGAGCCGTCACCACGCTCCAACTCCACGATTTAGGGTACAAAGGCGTCCGCTACGCCCTCGTCGACTATGAATTCAACGAAGACCGCGAAAGCTACTACGCCGCCCTCACCGCAGTCGAGCGCCAAGGATTCAACTACACCCCCTGGATTCGATACATGTCACGCATCCTCCGGCTCACGTTCGAAGGAGCCCTCGAACGGCTCCACTTCCGCAAAGGCCTACCCACCACGCTCAACGAGCGCCAAGAACGCATCGCCCTCTGGTTCGCAGGCATCGACCGCGATGAACCCGGCCGAAGCCTCCGCTTCAAACACATCCACAAAGCCTTCCCACAGATCGCAGAACGCACCCTCAAACGCGATTTGAAACGCCTCCGAGAACACGACATCCTCACCATGGAAGGCGCCGGCCGAGGAACACGCTACCACCTCACCGAAACCACGAACCACGAAGAAGACCCCTAGACGCTCCAAAAGCCCCCAACAACCCCCGAACATGCCCTCACGTAGACCTTATCCACCGAAGGCCCCTACGACCACACGAACACCATGACACGCGTTGCTGGCATCCATCACGTCACAGCCATCGCCGGCGACCCCCAAGAGAACCTCGATTTCTACGCCGGCCTCCTCGGACTGCGCCTTGTCAAACGCTCCGTCAACCAGGACGACCCCACCACGTACCACCTCTTCTACGCGGACAAAGAAGGCCACCCCGGCACGGATATCACCTTCTTCCCCTGGCCCGATGGCCGACGCGGCCGAACAGGCACAGGACAAGTCACCGAAGTCCACTTCGCCATCCCACCCCAAGCCCTCGACGCCTGGCGCCAACGCCTCAACGACCACGACATCCACACCGACGAAACCACGCGCTTTAGCGAACACCGCCTGCGCTTCCGAGACCCCCACGGCCTCCACCTTGCCCTCGTCGCCACCGACACCACCAACGAGCGCGCTTTCACCCCCTGGGAGAAAACCCCCATCCCCGAAGAACACCAGATCCACGGCCTCCACGCCGTACGCATCCTCCAACGCGACGCCACACCCATCCAAACCCTAAGCCGCGACATCCTTGGCATGGAACCCATCGATACAGACCAGGGATGGACCCGCTACGCCGGCCAAGACCCCACAAGCGGATACCTCGAAATCAAAGAAAACGAAGACGCACAACGCTCACGAGGCGGCCTCGGCACCGTTCACCACGTCGCTTGGAGAACCCGCAACGAGGACGAAAGCACCACCCTCCAATCCAAAATCCAAGACCACGGCCTAAACCCCACCCCCGTCATCGATCGCTTCTGGTTCAAAAGCATCTACGTTCGAGAACCCGGCGGCGTCCTTTACGAACTCGCCACCGAAGAACCCGGCTTCACCGTCGACGAACCCCTCGAAACCCTCGGCGAAACCCTCGTCCTACCCCCCTGGCTCGAGGACAGCCGCGAGAAGATCGAGAACATCCTCCCCACCCTCGACCTCCCCTACGAGACCAACCAAGAACCATGACCTCCACGCTCTCCTTCCAACACGTCCACGAAGACGCCAAAGAACCCAACCCCGCCTACGGGCTCATCCTCCTCCACGGGACCGGCGCCAACCAACACGACCTTCTCCCCTTAGCAAGCCAAACCGCGCCCGGGAAACCCCTCATAAGCCCCCTCGGGAAAATCCGCGAACAAGGCCAACCCCGCTGGTTCAAACGCGAACGCCCCGGCGTCTTCGACGAAAACGACCTCAAACAACAAGCCCAAAACCTCGCCACGTTCCTCCAAAACGCCTCCGCCACGTACGACGACCTTCACCCCAACCACCTCGTCGCGATGGGCTTCTCCAACGGCGCCAACATCGCCGCAGCCCTCCTTTTGCTACATCCCACGATCCTACGCGGAGCCGTCCTCTTGCGACCCATGCTCCCCATCGAACCCGAAACAACCCCCGACCTCACCGACGTGCCCATCTACATCGCAGCAGGCAAACACGACCAACTCGTGCCCCACGAAAGCATCCACCGACTCATCGAGATCCTCCAAAAGGCGAGAGCGGATGTCACCACGAACTGGGCCCCCGCCGGGCACACCCTAACCCCCGACGAGATCACCAACATCGAAGCATGGTCACACGCCAACGAAAGCCACCTCGCCAAGCCCCGAAAACCCCAACGATGATCCTCCGCATCTGGCGCTGCCCCGTCGCCGACGGTAAGCTTGAGCCCTTCCAGTCCTTCATGCGAACCACGCTCTTCCCCACGCTCGATGAGCACGACGCCTGCCAAGGCATCACCACGGCCGTAGACCATTCAAACGACACGCCGGTCATCGTCGCTGTGAGCGTGTGGACCACCAGGGACGCGCTTACATCCTTCACCGGTCCTTCAACCAACGATGTCATCTTCGAGGACGCCGAAGCGTTCCTCGCAGGGGACCCTACGGTAGAGCACCTGCACATCCTCGAACACCGCTTTTAAGCAGCTTCCTGGAGGGCCGAGCACGGCTCCAAGGGAGCGATCACCTCAACCATGGATACTTGTGGTACTCAGGCTCCCGACCCTCGTTGAACGCGTCACGCCCTTCTTGACCTTCCTGCGTCTGGTAGAACAAGCGCGTCATCTGGCCCGCCAACACCTGCAACCCGGTTTGACCGTCCATATCCGCGTTCATCGCTGCCTTGCAAGCCGCGATGGCGGTGGGGCTGTGTTGGAGAATCTCTCGCGCCCACTGGACGCCCTCAACTTCGAGCTCTTCAAGGGGAACGACCCGATTCACCATGCCCATCTCTTCAGCATCCTCCGCGGTGTATTGACGGCAAAGGAACCAAATCTCGCGAGCTTTCTTTTGCCCGATCTCACGCGCTAGCGTCGCGCTCCCGAAACCGGCATCGAAGCTTCCCACCATCGGGCCTGTTTGGCCAAACCGGGCTCCTTCAGCAGCGATGGTCAAATCGCAAACGACGTGCAAAACATGCCCGCCGCCGATCGCGTAATCGGGAACCAGCGCGATCACGGGCTTGTGCATGGTTCGAAGGGTCCGCTGAAGCTTGAGAACGTTCAAACGAGGAACCTCATCCTGGCCCACGTACCCGCTCTCGCCGCGAACGCTCTGATCTCCGCCGGCGCAGAAGCTCCATACGCCATCCTTGGGGCTTGGCCCGTTCGCGGTCAGCAGGATCACGCCGATGTTGGAGTCATCATGGGCATCGTCCACCGCCTCTTGCATCTCCATGAGGGTGTCGGGACGGAACGCGTTGCGCACCTCGGGCCGGTCGAAGGCGATGCGTGCGATGCCTTCGCCCTTGTGGTACGTGATGTCCTCGTAGTTCTTGACCTTCGTCCAGTCGATGTCGGTTCGTTTCATCAGTTCGCTTGGAGCCATGGGGATCACCGTTGTTTGGTTTGGATCGTTTGCAAGACGCGCTTCTCCACTGCCTCGTGCCGTTCTTGGTTGTGTTCTCGGTCCGAGGGAATCTCCAGGATGCAGGGTTCGCGCTCCTGAAGTGCCGCCTTGAGGTGGGTGGAGAGATCGTCGAATGTGAGTTGGTGATAGGGGATTTGATGGTGATCAGCGAGGGGTTCAAGACGTCGGCCGTGGGGGGTGGCGAAGTACTTGTTGAATCCCTCGTGGTCGCGGATGGGAAGCTTATGGAAGATGCCGCCTCCGTCGTTGTTGATGGTGAGGATCACGAGTGGAGGAGCCTCGTGGGTGAGCGCGTGTAGCCCGTTCGCGTCGTGGAGGAGGGAGAGATCGCCGAGGATGGCGAGCGTGGGTTCTTTGGTGGCGGTTGCTGCCCCGATGGCGGTGGATACGAGGCCATCGATGCCGCTTGCGCCCCTGTTCGCGATGACGTGAAGGGGGTCATCGCGGGGCGTGGCGTACGCGTCCAAATCGCGGATGGGCATGCTGTTCCCGATGACGAGTTGCCCGTTGGCTGGGAGGGTGCGCGTTGCGCGGTGAACGATGGTGGCTTCGAAGGGGTCCTCTTGGTGTGCGTCGTTGAGGATTTGTTCGGTTTGGTCCTGGAGGGAAGCCCACGTGTTCTTCCAGGTTTCTTTGTGGCTTCGGTGGGTTGCCTGCGCGATGCGTTGAGCGGTGTTCGCTGGGTCTGCGTTGTGGTATGCGTGCGCGGTGTTTGGGGCGTCGTTCCATGTGGGGCCTTGGGCGATCACGATTTGTTGGGCTTGGGCGTTCTTTTTGAGCCATCGTTGCAGGGTTTGGCTTGTAGGCGTGGCGCCAAAGCGGAGGATCAGGTCGGGTTCGAGGGCGTTTTGGAGTTGTTCGTTTCGAAGGAAGAGGTCGTACGCGGTGAGCGCGGTTTGGGTTGCGTGGGGGGTGAAGCGGGCGCCGCTTGTGGGATCAGCCAGGAGCGGCGTGTTCGTCG
>PWVY01000070.1 GCA_003561665.1 Thermoplasmata archaeon | reverse complement strand
TGGGGGGGCGTGGAGGGTTGCGCCTTGTTGGGCTAGGGTGGGGGCGGCTCCGATGTGGTCTTCGTGGGCGTGGGTGAGGAGGATGTTCGTGATGGGGGTGTCGAGGTGTTGGAGAAGGGGGGTGGCGTGGTTGGGTGTGCCGGCGTCGATGAGGGTGGTGCCGATGCGGTAGGCGTGGGCGTGTACGAGGGGTTTCGTGAGGAGGTTTCGGCTCATGGTGAGCCGTTCGGGGCCGTGTTTTTTGGTGGCCGTTAGCACATCGGTTGCATCGTGGGGGGTGTTCTTTTGCGTTTCACCGTTGGGTTCCTAGCGTGTGGTGCCTGTGGGGGAGGGTTTTTGGCGTGGGGTGGGGGTGTGGGGGTTGATGGTTGAGGACCTGGTGTTTGAGCAGTTGAAGCTGGGACCGATGGAGAACTTCAGTTACGTGTTCGGGAGCCGGGAGGCGGGGCTTGGGGCGATCGTGGATCCTGGTTTCGAGCCGAAGCGTTTGTTGGATACGGTGGACGAGAAGGGGTTGGAGGTGTCTCATGTCGTTCTAACGCATGGGCATCGGGATCACATCGCGGCGTTGGGGCGGGTCCGTGAGGCGGTGGATGCGTTGTTGGTGGCGCATCCGGACTCATCGTTGGAGGTGGATGTGCCGGCTAAGGATGGGGCGTCGTTGACGATCGCGGGCGTGGATGTGGTGGCGCATCACACGCCGGGGCATGCGGGGGATCACGTTGCGTTCGAGGTGGCGGGTGAGGCGTTGTTGTCAGGGGATGCGTTGTTCATCGGTGATTGCGGGCGGGTGGATCTTCCCGGTGCGGATGTTGACGCGATGTGGGATACGCTGATGAACGTGATCCCTTCCCTGGATCCGTCCTTGACGGTGTACCCAGGGCATGACTACGGGCCCGCGCCGCATCGGTCCTTGGGGGAGGAGTTAGAGGAGAACTTCACGCTGGAAAAGCGGGACTTGGAGGCGTTCCGTTCGTTCATGGGTGTCGATTGACCAGAGCATAGCCCACGGCCCAGGTCACCGCGCCCCCCTCCCAACGGCCACGCCTGAGCGTCATGGCGGGTTCTCCTCTCGAACGAACCCGTACCGAAGCGGCACCTCATGCCTGGCCCCCGCCTCGTACGCGCACCGCGAACAACGCACCCCCACCACCGTCTCCCCCCCGGTCAACGTTCGGTTGCGAACCGCATCCACCTCGCCATCACACACCGGGCACGCCTCCCGGGGAGGCTCCCCCGTCGTGCCCGTTTCCACCTGCACCCGAACCAAACCCTCCTGCACCGCCAACCGGCGCACCCGCGCACCGCTCACGCGGTAATGCTCATCCTCCTCCTGCAAAACCCGCCCAACAAGCTCCCCCAGCTGCTCCTGACTATCCACGATTGGATGCCGCCCCAACGCCTCCTCGATGGCCTCCACCACGCGCGCATCGCTTGGGACCCGGTACGCAGCCACAAGGCCCCAACCCCTGCCCCCGTTAAGGCTCCCACGGAAAAACGCCGATCACCGCCCCGGTCCCGAGACCCTAACCTCTCATAACCCCCCACCGTATCGACCCCCATAGCGTGCCATCCTTCATCATCCACATCATGATCCCGCTCCTTGTCCTCCTAGCCCTGCGCATGGCCCCCGCCCGCGTAGCCCTCCTCATGCTCCCCTTCACCCTCATCCACGACATCGACTACTGGATCGGCACCCACCGCGCCACCCTCCACAACATCTTCGTCGTCCTTCCTGCCCTTTTCCTCTGGTACAAATGGCGCAACGAACCCCCCCAGCGCGCCACGTACGCGGGCGTATCCGCCTACTACCTCGCCTCGCACGTGTTCCTCGACCTCTTCGCCGGCGGCGTCGTGCTCCTCTACCCCCTCTGGAACATGAACATCTACCTCAACTGCCGCGTCCTCGTCGAGACAGCCACCGACACCATCATCCCCACATGCACCACCGAGCTAGGTCGCGGCGCCCCCACCGTCGTCGACGTGTACACGTGGATCAGCCCCTTCGAGATTTCCATCGTCGTATGGAGCCTTGGCATGCTCGGCGGCCTCTACGCCCTGCGCTGGTACCGCGAACGCGACACCTGATCACGCCAACGGCGCCGCAGGCGAGACGCCATCCTCGAAAACCTCGTAATATTGCGTCAAGAAATGATGCAACGGGCGACCCTCCTCCCACCGCAAAACGAACGTCTCGGACGCCGTTCGAGGCAACGCAGGCGTTCTCCTGGCCAAGAAGCTTGCCCGCCCTTCCAACGCCGCGTGGGGCAACGTGAACAACCGCCACGGATCCTTCTTCCTGTGACCCTTCAAACGGAATGCGTACACAGCGAACACGCCCGCCTCCGCCGCACGCTCCTGCAACCCAAGCGCCTGCTCATGAAGCGCCCCGCTGGACTCCGAGAAATGCACCGTATCCCGGTTCGACGATTTGACCTCGATCAGGAACGCGAACCCGTTCCGCATCGCGACCAAATCCCCCCCCTCCCCCAAGGATCCCGCCGCTCGAACGACCAAGAACGGCTCCTGGCTCGTTTGCCGATACGCCTGAACAATCGCATCGCTGCCCGTTCGCGTCATCTTGTCCAAGACCTTCGGATCCCCGTTGAGGATGCCCCGAAGTTCTCGCTCGTAATCGTGTCCCATCCCGAACCCCCCACAGACGCCTCCAGGTTTGGATGTATCGGTTCACGCACACCCTTCCCTGCCGCCCGTCCCGGAAACGCACCCCTCGAAAAGGGCCGATGGAAAACGACAAACGCTTAAACCCCGGGCCCCGTCCACGGGCTGGATGCACTCGCCCCGACCCGTGGGGCGCCTACTAGGAGGGACGACATGCCCATTGGTCAGAAGCTCAAGTCGGGAAAGCCAGGTATCCTAAGCTGGCTGAACTCCGTCTTCGGAAAAGAACAAGCAAAGATCGGGATCTATGGACCCCCCAACGCTGGCAAAACCACGCTCGCGAACCGGATTGTTCGCGACTGGGCCGGCGACGTCATGGGGGCCGCCAGCGAGGTCCCGCACGAAACGCGGCGCGCTCGCCGCAAAGCGAACATCCAGATGAGCCACAACGGCTCCGGCCTCACGCTCGACATCGTGGATACGCCCGGCATCGCCACGAAGATCGACTTCGAAGACTTCGTCGAGAACCACGAGATGCACGAAGGCGAAGCAAAAGACCGCGCCAAGGAAGCCACGGAAGGCGTCGTGGAAGCCATCCGATGGCTCGACGACGTGGACGGCATCATCCTCGTCATGGACGCCACAACGGACCCCTTCAACCAAGTCAACGTGACCATCCTAGGGAACCTGGAAGCCCGACGCTTACCCGTCGTCATCGCTGCGAACAAGATCGACCTTCCAGATTCCTCCCCAGCAACGCTCAAGAACGCGTTCCCCCAACATCCCGTTGTTCCCATCAGCGCGATCACCGGGTACAACGTGGAACAGCTCTACGAGACCATGATCTCGACCTTCAAATGAGGTGGATCAAGTGACGAACAACGGCAACGGCGGCGTGAAGATCAACCTCGTATCGAAAGCCAAGCTCGACGACATGTCCCTCCAGGAAAAGATCCGCTTCATCCTCGACGAGGTCCAACAAGACGTGATCCTCGTCCTCGAAGAAGGGCTCGACCCCAACGAGGAAGCCAAACTCATCGAGAGCACGATGATCGAGATCGACCCGGACAACTTCACCGGCATCGAGATGGAAAGCCAACGCAACCCCGACGAGGTCAGCATCATCGGGAAGCTCTTCCGTCGCTCCACATACGGGGGGAAAGCCAGCATGACCGTCGTCGGTCCAGCGGACAAGCTCCGAACCGTCTACAAAGACGGGGACAGCATCGAAGCGATGGTCCTAAGCGAACCCCAGGAAGCAACGGCGGTGTGACGGATGCCCCACCAGTGCCTCTCCTGCGGGGAAGCCTTCCAAGACGGCTCAAGCGACCTGCTCGACGGCTGCCCCCAATGCGAAGGCACACGCTTCTTCTTCACCGAGGAACCCCTCGACGCCGAGGAACGCCAAGAACTCCAAGGCGAAACCACGGACAAGAACGTCAACGACATGCTGCAAGAAGTCCTCGACAAAGCAGACACCGACGAACTCGACGAGGACCTCTTCAGCCGCGACGCCTGGGAAGACTGGATACGCCTCCGCAAGAACGAGGACGAAGACACCAACGGGGAGTTCACCTTCGAACCCCTCAGCCGGGAAGAAGAGAAAACCCAGCTTCGAGAAAGCGAAGCGGTGCAAGTCAGCCTCGAGGACGTGCAAGAGGCAAGCGCGCCGGAACCCGAACTTGAACCCGAGCCCGAACCACCCAGCGAAGACGCCACCGAACCGGTTCAGGGCGCAACAGACGGCACGTCCAACAGGCCCTCCACGCTCAACATCCAAGAACCCGGCCAGTACGAGATCGACGTCGAACGCCTGATGGACAACAACCCCGTGATCGTTGAACGAGACGGATCCTTCGTGATCCACCTCCCCAGCGTCTTCAACCGATCCAAAGACTAAAACGTCGTCAACAAGACCGTATCCTCGTCCCCAACCGGCGTATCCTCGCCCTCCAACCGAGAAGCATCCATACCATCCACGAACACCCGAACCTTAGAGCCCAAGCCCTCCCCATGCTCCGCCCTCACCCTGCTTAACACCTCCCCGAGCGTCACACCAGGAACCTCGATTTCTCTCGGTTCAGACAAACCATCCCCGAAGATGATGCGAGCCACGCTAGCCCATGGAGGCACTCGTAAGAAAACCGTTCGGCTCCAGGGTACGACACATCAATACGCCGGTTGCTCTTCCTCGATCTCCTCCGACCATGCATCCACCCCACCAGCGAGGTTGTACGCATCCAACCCGACCGATTGAAGAAACTCCACCGCCTTGGCACTACGCCCTCCCATCTTGCAGTACACGACGATGTCCTTGTCCACCGGCAACTCGCTAACGCGATCGGGCAAGTCCGCCAACGGGACGTGAAGGCTATCGCCGATGCGAACGATCTCACGCTCCCAGTCTTCCCGCACATCCAGCAACACGAGCCCCTCATCGTTCTGCCTCCGGGCCAACGTCTCGACATCGACCTCGTTCCCGTTCAACGCCTCATCGTGCTGGTCTAAGCCACAGAAGGCTTCGTAATCGATAAGCTCCGTAAGAGATGGATCGTCGCCACAAACCGGGCAGTCCGGGTTCGCTTCGATATCGACTTGATCGAAGCTTCCATCCCGAGCGTTGTAAAGGACCAAACGACCCGTCAAGGGGGTTCCCGTTCCAAGCAGGATCTTGATCGCTTCCGTGGCTTGCAAGACGCCAAGCGTCCCCGGGAGCACGCCAAGCACGCCTCCTTCCGCGCAGCTTGGAACCAACCCCGGCGGGGGGGGTTGCGGGTACAAGCACCGGTAACACGGCCCCTCGTTGTCCGGCCAGAACACGCTGGCCTGCCCCTCGAAGCGGAAGATGCTCGCGTGCACGTTCGGTTTGCCAGCAAGAACGGATGCATCGTTCGCGAGGTAGCGAGCGGGGAAGTTATCGGTCCCGTCGATCACGACATCGTACCGTTCCACGAGGTCGAGCGCGTTCTCGCTCGTGAACCGCGCATCGTGTGCTTCCACCGTGATGTGGGGGTTCAACGCTTCCAACCGTTGCTTGGCCGCGTGAACCTTCTTCTTGCCTTCATCGTCGTACCCGTAGAGGATCTGCCGATGAAGGTTGCTGGCGTTCACGGTGTCCGGGTCGACGATCCCGATGCGTCCAACCCCAGCTGCGGCAAGGTACAACAGCGTGGGTGAGCCCAACCCGCCAGCTCCGATCACGAGAGCGCTGGAGCGTTTCAACCGCTCTTGCCCCTCTTGCCCCACGTCGGGGAGGATCAGGTGTCGCCCGTAGAAACGAAGCTCATCCGGCGTGAGGGATCCAGAATCCTCACCCCCGTTCCGGTGGCTTGTTGAGTCGCCGCCTGCCACGGCAGGGAGGACGAGGAGAGTATCCTCATCGTTGACCTTCGTTTCTGTCCCGCTGAGCTCGCTGATGTTCGTCCCGTTAACGAAGAAGTTAACGAACCGTTGAAGTTCACCGTCTTCGTCGAGGAGGTTCTCTTGGAGGTCGGGGTATTCGCTGACGAGGTCGTGGATGGCCTCATCGACGTGATCAGCGTTCACCGTGACCTCGGTTTGGCCGTCGGCTTTGGGACGAAGCGGCGCGGGGATTCGGACCTTCACCATCGTACCCCTGTGCACGTGTTCTGCAGGAAAAACGTTCCGCTCTCGGCAATCAGGTGCTTTCAG
>PWVY01000103.1 GCA_003561665.1 Thermoplasmata archaeon | reverse complement strand
CGAAAGGGACCCCGATCGATCCGGAGGATGCGATGATCGCTGGCGTTGCACTGGCCAACGGGATGCCGGTCGTTACGGCTAACCCCGATCACTTCGAGCGCATTGATGGCCTTGACGTGGTCAGCTACCGCTAGGTCCCTTATGGAGTGCTCCTCCCGGTACGAGGAGGCCTAAGTGTCTTGGTTCGCGAGCTTTGTTCTCAAGGCTTCAAGATCGTCGATCACCCCGAGGCGTTTGCAAAGGGCATCGAGCCGTTCCGCGTCCATGGCGTCCCCTCGGCGGGCCAGGATCCCAGCGGCATCCTTGATGTCTTGCTCGGATCCGAACAGGAGCTTGTTCGCAACGGTATCCTCCGGGGATGCGATCCACCCGTGTCGACCTTCGAGCTCCATCCGCTGGCGGGCTTTCAACGTCTCCTCATGGGACGGCTCGTTGGCAGGGAGGGCATCCACGTGGTAGAAGGAGTCTTCATGGAAGATCGTGAAATGGCTTCCTTCTCGAAGAGCTTGCGCGGCGCCTTCTGCATCGAACGAGAATCCAAAGGGTTCAAGCGCCTTCCCGAGCGGGTCGATATCCGTGGCGTCAAGGTTCAGGATGACATCGATGTCCCTCGTGGTTCGAGGATCGCCCCAAGCAAGAACGGCCATGCCGCCGACGAGAACGTACTCGATGTCCGCTCTCTCTAAGCCTTCGACAAGGTCGGTCAAGACGCTTTCAAGTGGGGACGTCACGCTTCTCGAACCTCAAGGTTGTGGGCAGACTCGATCATCCGGAGCCCTTCTTTAAGTGTCTTCTCTGGGGGGACGTCTCGAAGGCGTCGTGCTCGTTCGACGAGGTCGCTGAACCGGCGCTCTCGCACCTCCTGGCGAACACGCTCCAGACGTTCCTCATCCATCGGGAAGGACTCCGTTCCAGGACGTATAAACCTTCGTGACAGGGTCCTGAAAGCCCACGCGGCGTTTCGTTGTTTTGTTCAGGCGAAACTGGTCCACTCGGGGTCGCCTTTGGGGTCGTCTTCGTAGTGGATGACGTGCAATCCGGTGTAGCGGTCGCCGGTGAGGATGTACCCGTTGACGACGTTGAGATCCCAGGGGCTTGGGATGCCCATGGGGAAGGAGTCGCGGGGGTAGAGGGGGATCCCGTCGGTTTCGGGCATGTGTGCGCCGAGGATCTCGCTGTTGTCGGGCGCGTTGCCTCCGTGTTGGATCATGGTGGCGAGGTCGAAGACCCAGATGCCGTTGTGGTTGTAGGCGAGGTAGAGGCGTTCGTTGACGGTTTGGATCTGGTGCACCGTCATCAGGAGGCCTTGGCTGGTGTGCGCGCCGGGGTTGACCCATTCGGCTAGCAGTTGGGGTTCTTCGTCCCAGTCGCTGATGTCGAGGATCCAGATGGGGCTTGTCACGTCTTGCAGGGTTTCGGGCGTGACGATGAGGATGCGTTCGCCGTTGACGGTGGTGGGCATGGCGCTGTGCACGTACCCGTGGTAGTGTTCGGCGCCTTCGCCGCTCCAGCGGGCAAGTTCCATGGGCGCGGCGGGGTCGGTGACATCGAGCACGGCGACGCCATGGTCCCAGTGGCTGACGGTCAATAGGGGGGTCTCGTCGATGGGGTCTTCTTTGAACGTCATATCGTGGGGGGTGAGGCCGGGGAGGATCTCGCCTTTCTCGAGGAAGAGTTCGTACCCGCCTTCGTCGGTGGGCCAGTAGGTTCCGATGGGGGCGGTGGTGACGGTGGGTTCGCGTTCGAAGTGGAAGGTCATGATGCTTTGGGCTACGCACCAGACGTACTCGTTGTCGCCGACGGTGGCGTGCGTGACCAGGTGACACCCGGTGGTGTCGACGGGTTGGAAGTGCACGAGTTCGGGTTGGGTGGGGTCGTCGAGATCGTACACGAAGAAGCCGTTCGAGCCGCCCCAGGCGATCACGTCGTCCGCGGAGGGGGGTCCGCCTTCGGGGGCGCGGTTGGTGATTTGTTGCGTGGCGAGCAGGGCGAAGGCGCCATCGTTGGTGAGTTTGACGTCGACGGCGTAGCTTTCGGGGGCTTCGACGCGGGAGAGTTTCTCGGGGTTCTCGGGGTCCGTTGTGTCGAGGAGGACGAACCCGGGTGTGCTGCCTTGGCCGACGATGGCGACGGCGGTCATGCCGGCGGCCGAGTCGATCTCTCCGATGTAGGAGGGGGCCGTTTCGTTCGTGAGTTGGTGGTGGGCGACTTGCGTCATGGTGGGGGACGAGTAGTCGTGGCCTTCGGCGTGGGGGTCTTCGTGGTCGTGGTCGGGCACGATGAAGTCTTCGAACGCGTAGGCTGTGGCGTCCTCCTCGTCGTCGGGGAGGGGGTCTTCGTCGTCGGCGCCGATGCATCCGGCTACGAGGAGGAGCGTGGCCAGAGCGATGAGCAGGGAGCGTGAACGGGGCATCCGCATCAGGCGCACAGGTCCCTCTTCCCTTCAAGAACGTTCGGGTGGAACCCCCGGGGGGCCTCCGGAGGAGGGAGGGATGGGTTCGAGGCCATCCGGTGCTCGGTGGGGTCTGCTTTCTGCAGCATCACGGTTGGCTGATCACGCCCTGGGGGTGATCCTGTACGCCAGGGCCCTGGTTTGGAAAGCGTACGTCAGGTGCGTTGGCGAAGGGCGAGGAGGCTTGCGGCGAGCGCGGCGAGCACGCTCAAGGCGGGTGCAAGGGGGATGAAGGCTTCCTCTGGGTCCGCGTCGTTGGCGCTTTGGCCGGGTACGCCGCTGATGCCAAGGAGGTTGGGTAAATCCCCAACGCCGCCGTCGACGAGGAGTTGTCCCTTCATGCCCTTTTGTTGGTGTTGCGTGACACCGCAGTGGATCAACAGGCTGGCGGGTTCCGCGCCCGTGATGAAAGACCCGGTGACTTCCCCGTCGGTGGTTTCCAAGAGGAAGAAGCCGGGGTTGAAGGGGTAGGTGCCGTGCACCATGAACTGGTGGCGGACGCTGTCCTCGTTGATGAACGTGACCGTGACCAGGGTGCAGGCGTCCACCTCGATGCTTCGATCGTCGTATGCGAACACGGCCCCGTGGAACTCCATGGCGTGGTCGACGCCGCCGCGAACGGTGAACTCCTCTTCGCCTTGGATCTCGGTGCACCCGGGGGGGAGTTGGTCCGTGTTCTCGTTGATGACCGTGCCTGCGCTCGTCGTCGGGGCGAGGGCGAGCACGAGGGCTAGCATGGCGATGCCCCCTACGAGGAGGAGGGTGCGTTTCATCGTTTCACCCCGCGAGCGGCAAGGCCCAAGAGCAGGAGGCTAAGCGTTAGGAGGCCTGCGCTTGGAGCGGGGATGGGCGCGGGTTCGTCCTCTTCGATCTCTGCTTCAGCTTGGGCGACTTGCCCGAGGAAGCTGTCCATGCCCATCCCTTGGAAGATGGGGATCTCGCCGCGGTAGAACTCCTCGGTGAAGAACATGTTGATGGGCATGGCGGTCTCGGGCATGTACGTGGTCTCGTTGAGGAAGGCCTCGTACGTGATGGTCGTGATGTCGCCGCCGGGGTTGATGCCGTCCGTGGTGACGGCTTTCTCGTGATGATCGTGCATGAACCACACGCCGGGCCCGTAACTGTGGGTGCCATCATTGGTCGTGTTGAGGAGCAAGTCGACGCGTTGGGCGGTTTGCACGGGGATGACGTCCCGGTGGATGGGTTGTTCTAAGGCGCGACCGTCCAGGTGCGTGATGACGGGGGCGTGCCCGTGGGGGTGTAGGCTGAGGGTTTCCTCGCCCATGTTCAACACGCGCAGTTTGACTTCCTCGTTCTCGTCGACGACGATGTTGCTGCTTTGCAGCGTGTAGGGGAACGAGCGCCCGTTCAACAGGAAGTAGTTGCTTTTGGTTTGGCTGGGGTTGTAGTCTCGGTTCTGTTCTTCCGCGATGACGCGGGGGTCGTTGCTGGAGCGCACGATCTCGTGCAGGTCCCCGTCGATGTCGTGGTAAATCAGGTCGTATTCGCGGTCGTAGTTCTCTTGGCTGTACACGCTGGGGGCGCGCACTTCGCCGCCGCCGAAGTTGAACGTTTGGATCGTGTTGTTGGGGCGGTTGGGTTCCACGATGAGGACGGAGCCAAGGCCCATACCGACGTGCACGGGGGGTTGCACGTGGCAGTGGAAGAAGAACGTGCCCGGGTGGCGTGGTTGGAAGGTGTAGGTGTGGTTCTCGCCGGGCATGACGGGTTTCTCGCTGAACATGGGGACGCCGTCGTTGCCTTCTCCGTCTTCGGTTTGGAAGGGGTGGTCGACGCCGTGGAGGTGGATGGTGTGGGGGAGGTAGTGCGTGTTCTCGAGTTTGAGGTTCACGATGTCGCCTTGTTCGACGCGGATGGGGATGGTGGGCATCTGGGTGCGTTGTTCCCAGTTGTCGCCGCTGTGTTTGACGGTGCCTTTGGGGACGAAGGCCCAGAAGGGGGGTGCGTGGCCGGGGGCGATCTCGAAGGGTTCCACGAGGACGTCGTCTTCCATGCTCCATCCGTTGAGTTCGACGACTTCGAGCGTGATGTTGATGATGTCGGGGTCTCCGTCGCCGTCCAAGTCGCAGCATTTCTCGACGGCTTCGCTGTGGAGGTTGAGCTCCTCAAGATCCTCTTGGGGCACGTTGTTGGTGCCAACGACGCTTGCCGCGATCATGCGGGGGTCGTTGGGTTGGCATTGTTTGCTCTCCAGGATGTCAACGCCGTACACGGTGGTGGCGTTGCGCCAGTCGGGGTTGGGATCGTCGCAGATTTGCGAGGGGGGGACGGTGACGTGCTCGGTGGGTGGGGGTTCCTCGTAGGGGCCACCGCTGCCGGGGACGCCGGTAAGATGCGCGGTGGCTGCGGTTGCGAGAAGGAGCAGGGTCGTGATGCCCAAGAGGGTGGCGAGGAGCGAGCGGGATCTCATGGAAAGGTCACCCGGGGGTTCGTTGGTGCCGCGCAGAATCGGGGTCGTATTTCAGCGTTGTGGGGGAGCCCTTTCGCGGTCCCTGGAGGCGAGGGCAGGGATGTTTGATGGGGGCCCGTGACCGAAACGATAGTGAAGAGGATGCCGTATGGGGGCCCGATGCGTCGAACCGTGCTCGTCCTAGCGGTCGTAGGAGCTGCGTTGTTGGCCGGTTGTGCAGGCGAGGAGACGAACGTGGTCGCGGAGGATACGTGGGTTGTGCCCAGCGGTCAGTTCATCGAGATCGACTTCGACATGAACGAAGGGGACACCGTCCAGATCCAAGCCACGGCCCCGCAGCCCTTCTTCTGGGATGTGCACTACCATGACGAGGAGGGCGCGATCCATGTCGTTGACGAGGGCACCACGGACAGCTTGTCGTACTCCTTGGAGGGGCAAATCAACGGGTTGCACAGCATCCTCATCCAGAACGACGGGGACACCGATTACGAGGTTGACGTGCTCGTCGAAGGCGCTGCGGACTTCGTCAACTTCCGCCGCGGCTAACCCAAGCCATCGTCAAAACGGTTAAGTAACCCCCCATAGCCTCGGGGTTGAACGGAATTCGAACAGCGTGATACCATGCCCACGCCTATCAACGCTCACCGTGCGCTCGTGCTCGCCACGCTCCTTCTCACCGTCGGTCTGGCCGGCTGCGCCACCGATGACAACGGAGGAACACCCTATGCGTCCTTCGAGGAAGCGCGAGATGCCAACACGCCCGGGCCCTTCTCGCCCGACACCGGGGAAAGCCAATTGAACACCATGAGCGAGGACGAAGCCTCCAACATCCAGCTCAAGGTGCTCGTCCCCGAAACGAACGAAGAACTCAGCACGGGCCAGCAGGACGTCTGGATCTTGATCTACGATGACGCGGAGGATGAGCCCATCACGGACGCCAGCGTGAGCATCCAAGCCTGGATGCCCCACATGGGCCACGGCGCAAGCCCCGAAGAAAACCCCACGCACGTCAATGACGGCATGTACAACGGGCTGGTGACCTGGAGCATGGACGGCGAATGGGAAATGCGCCTGGATATCACGATCGGGAACGACGTGCTCTACTACGCACCCACCATGTGGGTCGGTCAACAAGCCGAGTAAGTGACGAGCGCACCACGGGAAAGGCTTAACACGCCCCCAAGCTACGCACGATCAACCCCTCGTGATGCCATGCCCCCCCGAACACGCGCCCCCCTCCTCCTGAGCATCCTCGTCCTCACCCTGGGCCTTGCCGGTTGCATCGGCGACGATGCCACCGAGCCCACCAACGGCGAGCAAGCCCCCGAGAGTGATCTTCCATGGACCAGTTTCGAGGACGTCCGCGAAGGCAGCGGCGGGCCCACCGTCGAGAACGGCACCATCGAGGTCCAATGG
>PWVY01000226.1 GCA_003561665.1 Thermoplasmata archaeon | reverse complement strand
TTCAGCACATGGCCGCCAAGCAAAGCTTAACACTTCCATGGGTAGGAGAGAAAGTACGAGCCAAGCTTGTCTCGTTCCACGTCGATTATTTCCTCGACCGAGCCCCCGAGGAGGCCCGCAACCCACGAAGGAAGCGGCTTGAAGTCTTCTTCGAGAAAACGATCGATACGTACCTTGCAGCGCTCGATGCAGGCTTCTCCGAGGCGAAGGCACGCGAGATCACGCACATCCAAGCCAACATGGAATTCTTCCAGATGGGCTGGATGAAGATGATGGAATTCCCGCCCGCCGAGCTCAAGCCCAACATGGATCGCTACCAAGATTTCTTTGAAGATCACAACATCACGCTTGAGAACCCTCTTGGGACCTTCGAGCCACCCAGCGGCCTCCCGCCCGCACCCTCCGTGGCCAGAGACCAAGGCACGGTAGAGACCCCCCATGCTGAACCCGGCTTCGCTGAGGCAACATACGTCGAAGACGAAGAAGGGAACCTCCGTCGAGAAGACTGACGTACTCCCGGCCTTCGCCCCGAAGGGTTATGACCGGGAACCATCTGCTGTGGACCGTGCGAGTGGGCCACTTTGGCGATCTCGACACGCGTCGGTTCGACCGTACCGGCACGCCTGAGGTCATCCTTGCTGAAGGGAAACGCGACGAACACCTCGAACAGTTGTGCCGAGCCTTCGTCGGCGAAGCCGACATGGCGCTTGTCTCACGCTTGACACCCGACCGTGTCCATCTCGTCGAATCCAATGCGTGGACCACCGAGTACCATGAAGAAGCTCGGTTAGCGCTCCTGAAAACGAACGAGGCGACCCCGCCCAAGCATGGCGGGCGGGTCGGCGTCATCGCTGCAGGCACCTCGGATGTCGGCATCGCGGAGGAAGCTCGGATCACGGCGAGCGTTTCAGGCTCTCAAACCCAACGTGCGTACGACGTCGGCGTCGCGGGACCCCATCGGATCGATCAGGCCTTGGAGGCGATGGACCCCAAACCTCACGTCTTCGTCGCCGTCGCAGGTCGAGAAGCCGCCCTTCCCACCGTGCTAGCAGCAAAGGTCAAAGAGCCTGTGATCGGTGTCCCCACCAGCATTGGATACGGACATGGAGGAGACGGGGAAAGCGCGTTGATGAGCATTCTCCAATCCTGCGCGCCCCTTCTGGCGGTCAACATCGACGCGGGGATACCCGCAGGCCTTTGTGCGGACAAAGTGGCGAAGCTTGCATCGAGGAGGCGAACATGATCCAGCCCCCAGGCGAGGATGTCCAAGAACGTCGTGAGCGGATGGAAGCTGCGGAAGATAAGCTCCACCGCTTGACGAGCAAGCGAAACGAGCTCAACCAAGCGGCCAAGGAGGCCCGAGAAACGAGGGACGCTCTTCATGAGCGTCGTCGTAACATCCTCGACGAAGCAAAGGATCTCCGTGCGAAGCGGGATGAAATCAACGAGCGTGTCCAGGAGCACAAGAAGAAACGGGATGCGTTCCAGGCTAAAGCGAAGGAACTCATCAAAGTCAAACAGGGCAAGGACGATGTTCCGGGCGATGCCCAAGAGAACCTCCGAAAGGTCTCCCAACGCATCGAGAGGCTCGAGCGGAAACAACAGATCGAGCCTCTAAGCATCGAGGATGAACGTGACCTTCTAGACGAGATCAAAGAGTTACATGAGGAGAAGGCCCGCTTGGAATCCCTTGCGGAGGATGCGGACGATATCATCGGAGAGATCGGAAGCATCGAGGAGCGGATCGATGCGTTGTTCGAGAAAGCCGATGAGCATCATGAGCGCTTGGTCGAATTATCCAAGAAGAGCGATGAGGTCCATGAGAAGCTTCAGCCGTTTTTCGAAGAGGCGGACAAGGTCCGCGAACAAGCGGACGAGAAGCATAAGGAATCCGTTGAATACAGTGAAAGGGCCGACCATTACCACGAGCGCGCTGTCGAGATGATCAAAGAACTAGAGGAGCTCCGCGAAGAAGAGAAAGCTGATAGGGAAGAGATGGAGCGCATCCTCCAGGAGCAAAAGGAGAAAGCTGGTGAAGGGCTAGAGCCTGATGAGGAGGTCTTCGATGGGTTCATGGAGAAGCTCAAGAAGGGAGAGCGGATCGAGTTCTAAGTGCGCCAAGGCTGCGGGTTTTCACCTGCTGGCATTCGGGTTCTTGGTGGCTTTCGTTCTTCTGAGCGGATGCTTAGAGGGTGAACGCGCTGCATCCATCCCGGCGAGCGAAGCGGTCGAGAAGGGAAGCGTTGAAGCGGTCGATTGGGCCGAGGATGCGCAGCTTGTGTTGGTGTCAGGCATGGAAGCCCCGGCGGAGCATCCGGCCACGGATCGAGAGCAAGGAGACGGTCCGGTGTTGCCTTCGGATGAAAACGTCGGTGATGGGAAGGCACCAGCTTGGACGTTGCTTTTCTACAGCGAGGAGCGGGATAACACGCGCAGCTTCCATGTGACCTCGTTGGAGGTCGAGGACCTTGGTGAATCTCAACCTCCCGAGCAGACTCCCGAGCCGCTTCCGGAGTGGGGGGTGGATTCGCCGGAGGCGATGGGCATCGCATTGGAGGATGCCTCGTTCCGTGAGGCTGTGCTTTCGTCAGGGTCCTTCGTGGTCTCGACGCTGGGGATCTATGAGGATGATCCTGCCTGGTCTCTTGTGGCCCGATCACAGTCGGCTGGCGGCGTCGAAGTGATGGTGAACGCTGTGACCGGCGTCTTGATGAGCGAGGAAGATGCGGGTTAGCTTTCCTCGTGTCCTTTGAGGAGGATGAGGCCTCCAAGCCAGAGCAGGATGAGAGCGATGGCGACGAGGAGGAAGCGCCCCAGTTCTTGACCGTCTCCGAGGGCGAGGACGATGCCGGAGGCGAGGATGAGAGAGGCCGCCAGCAGGGCAAGCGACCCTCGCATGGTGTTGAACTCCCGGCTGCGTTCGTGTTGTTGGAGGCCTTTGAGTTCCATGTTGACCTCCAGTTCATCCTGCTCGAGCTTGCGCAGGATCGTGTTTAGCCGTTGCGGGGTGTTCTTGACGAGTTCGGCGGTGTGGATGCCGATGTCAACGAGCGCGTCTTCGACGCGCGATGGGGACGTGTAGCGTTCGAAGAGACGCTCTTGGATGAACGGCCCCAGCACCTCGATGAGTTCGTAGTTAGGGTCCAAGCGTCGGCTCATCCCTTCGAATTGGAAGAGCGCGCGCGTGATGAGCATGAAATCGGGGGGCAGACGGAGGTTATGTTCCTCCGCGATGTCGATGATCATGTCGAGCATGCGTGGGTTCCCAGGGGATGCACGCTCTCGTTCGTGGAACTCCATGATCTGCTCCAGATCCTGGCGTAGGGGGCCAGGATCGAAAGGTCCCACCTTGTCGCAAAGTTCGATCAGGTTCTGGGCCACCATGTCCAAATCGTCGCGTCGGAAGCCGACAAGGAGCCCAAGGATGCGCTCGCTTCGCCGCCGCGTGACGAAACCTACAGCCCCGAAATCGAGGAACGCGACCGTGTTCGAGTCAATGATGAGCACGTTCCCAGGGGAAGGGTCCGCATGGAAGAGGCGATGATCGAAAATCATCTCGGCCATCGCAAGCGAGATCGTTTCTGCAACCCGCGAGCCGTCGAGGTGTGGAAGCGCCCCCTCCTCGATCTCCTGGATCTTGACACCATCGATGTACTCAAGCGTGAGCACGCGTTGACCGCTGTATTCCCAGAGGACCTGGGGGATCTTCACGTTCCGCGTTCCCGCGAAGTTCTCGTAGACCCTTTGCTGGTTCCTAGCTTCGTACGAGTAGTCAAGTTCCTTCGCGAGCATAGTTCGTAGTTCGCGAAGGTGGTCCTGGGGTTGCCAAACTCGAGACCCGGCGAAAACACGCTCAACGAAGCTCACGATCGGTTCAAGGATCTCGAAATCGAGCGCGATTCGCCCCTGGATGTTGGGGTGTTGGACCTTCACGGCGACGCGCTCACCGGTGTGGAGCGTGGCAAAATGCACTTGCCCGATGCTGGCGCTTGCCACAGGTCGGGTCTCGAAACGGGTGAAGACCTCGTCGATGGGGCACCCAAGCTCGCCTTCCACGACCTCGCGAACCTGTGAGAACGGGGTAGGCGTCGTGCGATCGTAGAGGTTTTTGAACTCGTCCGCGAACTCTTTGGGGACCAGGTCTGGGCGCGTGCCAAGAAGTTGACCCATCTTGATGAAGGTGGGACCAAGATCCTGGAGGATGTGCCGGACGCGTTTGGGAGCGTCGGCAGGGATCTTGAGTTCCGTGCGCCCCACACCGTCGACGCGTTCTGCTTGGCTGATTTCTTTGATCAGCTCGAACGCGTTGTGCTTGCGGAGGATGCGTAGGACTTCAACGGTGCGTTGGACCTTCGTGACGGGTTCGCGAGCGGCATGGAAGGTGCCGTCGTCCGATTCGGCTCTCGCTGTGGTGGAAGGGTTCTTGGCGGGGGCGGGGTCCTTCGTCGTCTCGGTCGGTTCCTCCGGGTTCGCCATGCGGTACGCTCAGTCAAAGAGGCCGTGCCTTATAGTCCATGCGTGAGCGAGGCGCCGCTTGACCGGTTTGAGTTACGACCACGTACCGTGGAATGTGCACCCATCGTCCATGTCGTCGTGTGTTGTTTCTCGCACGTTCGCACTCTTGGCGCCGGTGCGCTCCAAGAGGCCTTCGAAGAGACCCTCAAGGGTGCGGCAGAAGTGCGGGTGCGTGTCGAACCCGTAGATCCTGAGCCGGGCGCTTCCTTTCTCGACGTTGATCACTTCGACGTTCCCGAAGTCCGCGTACGTCGTCCATAGCGTGTTTGCCCGTTTGAGAAGCCGTTTGGGGGAAGCAAGGCGAAGCATAAGGCCTGCCCCAGGGATGACGGTCTCGACGTTGTGAGCTGCATCGTGCCCGATCTCCCGGAGCGTCTCATCGCTAGCGTCTGTGAGTTCAGCAACTTCCTCAAGCACGCTGGTGTGGACGCTGTAGCGGACCTTACCGCGCTTTGAGACTTGGCCTCGTGAAAGCGAGGGCCCGTCGTTGCTCTGGAGCCGGTCGAAAAGCAGGTCCACGGTGGAAGCACCTTTTCGTTCTTCCAGCCAGGAGACGACAAGGGCCGTGCTTGCTCCGGTCAGGGTTCCCGTGGATGCCATGGGGAACCCGCTGTCCGTTCGTCCCCATTTAACCGTTACCGTAGCGGTCTCGCTCATCGACGAAGGCGCGCCCTGCGCAAATACGTCACAGACCAAGCCCCCTTAACGTTGGAAAGTACGATGCGTGTGGTTTCGACCCCCTCTCCCCGCCCTCAAACCTTCTTGGCCTATACCGATGAAACGGCATCGATGAACGCCGAGACCGCTCATGCTGGTGCACGAGGGATCATGGATCGACTGGGAGCCTCGCTCGATGGGGAGGCGATCACGTACGCCGTACCGTGCTCAAGAGGGTACCTCCGGCGCTCCACAACGTGGACCTTCTTGATCGTCACGGACATGCCTGAGGCCTACGTGCGAGCGATGCTCCCCCCGTACGATGTGGAATTCCTTTCCCGTCGCAAAAACCGCTTGGTTCTGCTAGCGTGGCCAAGGACCGAAGCCGATACCTTAAACGAGTGTAGCACGCTACCTCATGAGCATGAGCCGTATCATGCAACACCTCACACGCGTGGTTGAGTCGCTCGCCACAGGGTTCGCTGTCGGGGAGCGCCTAAGCGAGGGCGAACGGCTCCAAGCGCTCGGGATGGGGCTCACCCTTGCAGCCCCCCTCATCTGGCGACGACGGTTCTGGTCGCTCGCTGGCGCCGCTGCGATGGCGGTCCTTGCGTACTACTTCTGGGAAGAGTTCCACGCCCGTGAACCGATCCTCGAAGAGACCCCTCTCGCCCCCTCCATCCCTTCGGACCCCAGCACCAACTAAACCGTGGGAATCCGGGGCGCGTTGGATGCAACCGCAAGACTATTGATTAGAAGCCCATCAGGTTCCCTCAGCGGCCCCCAGACGCGGATGAGACCCGCTGAGGGCCACGGTTCACGCTTACCCGTCACACAACGCTGAGGAGGTCCCAACATGCCCATTGAAACGGTGTACGAGCCTCCGACGATCGAGAAAGTACAGGTCCTCGACAAAGACGGCAACGTCGACGCGGACCTCGAACCCAAGATCCCGGAGAACGACCTGCACAACCTGTACCGAACCATGGTGAAAAGCCGGCTCTACGACGACCGGCGGCTCAAGCTCCAACGTCAAGGACGCATAGGCACGTTCGCACCCAGCCAAGGCCAAGAAGCCGCTCAACTGGGGAGCATCTATGCCCTCCGCGACGACGACTGGATGGTGCAAAGCTACCGCGAACTCACCGCGAACCTATGGCGAGGCGCCGACCT
>PWVY01000131.1 GCA_003561665.1 Thermoplasmata archaeon | reverse complement strand
GGACAGGTGAACCCGTCCGTATCTCTGGCATGCTCCACGGCGTGCTGCTCCTCCATCTCCTCCACGAAGCCAGCAGCCAAAAGGCCCGCAGGCAACGCGATGAAGCCTACACCCAGCAACGCCACCATCCCCGCCAACAACCGACCCCCAACCGTCACGGGAACCACGTCCCCATACCCGACCGTCGTTAACGTGATCACCGCCCACCACAACGTCTCAGGAACGCTCGGAAACGCCTCCGGTTGAACCGGGTGCTCGATCAACCACATCCCCCACGCCGCCAACACCAACAACACGATCACTGTGAAGAACGCCATCACCAACTCTCGACGCTTCCGGCGCACCACGCGAACCATCAGCTGAAGCGAGCGAGAATACCGAGCGATCTTCGCCAACCGCACCACCCGGAACAACCGCAACACCCGCAACAACAGCAAGTTGTACGGGAGAAGGCCCCCAAGGTAGAACGGAAGGATCGCCAACAAATCCACGAGGCCCAAAGGGGTCACCATCCAACGCAACCGGCCCTTGACCGGATGCGCGAACCTAGGCTCCTCCACCGCGCTCCAAACCCTCCCCGCGTACTCCACGGTGAACACGACCACCGCGAACACCTCGAACCCGAACAACCACGCTCCAAACCGATCCTGCACGGCCGGCATGGTCTCCAGCATGAACGCGACGACGCTCGCCACGATCAACACGATGATGACGTAGTTCACCCACCGAGACAACGGATCCTCCCGGTGGGATCCACGGAGCAACTCGTTCACGCGACGTCGATAACCAGCCAAGGCCAACAAGTAGGCAACCGGTCCAACGGTTTCAAACCAACCGATTCCAAGCCTGGTTTTGCCCGTCACGTATATGCCACCACGCCTCCTCTGCAGGGTTGGTGTCCCAGGACCCGCCCATCCCCGCCCGGTTCAAGATCTTGCTCGAGCTTCTCCGCGAAGGCCCCCTTCGCGCCAGTGACCTGGTCGACACGACAGGCCTCACGCTACAAGGGGTCTCGTACAACCTTGAAAAGCTCGAGGACGAGGGATTGGTCCGGTTCGAGGAGGCTCGCGCTGCACGCATCACCGAGCAAGGCGTCGAAGCCCTCCACGAGCACTTCCTTGGCCTGAAAGCGTTCGTCGACTACGCCTTGGGCGAGATGCTGCACGTCGAGGAGTGCGTGGCCATCGCCGGGATGGATCTTGAACCCGGCGACGAGGTCGGGTTGTTCATGGAACACGGTCGCCTGGTTGCTCGCAAGGAGGAAAGCCCAAGCAAAGGACGCATACGGAAAGGCGGCCACGAAGGAAGCATCGTGACCGTCAGCGGGCTCACAGGCGTGGTCGACCTGGAACCCGGAACCGTGGACGTGGTGCAACTCCCACCCCCCCTTGGATTACCCCAAGCGAAGCGGTTACGCGAACTATCCCTTCACGCGGACGAGCATGACGTGGTCGTCACCTCGGGCCTTGAAGCGCGAACCCTCGTGGAGAACGCGAACCTCTCCATCGAGCAGGGGCCCATCCCGTTCGCACCCGAGCAAGTGGCCCGAAGCGCAGCCCACGTCGGGTTGAACGTTCTCCTCGTTGCTGCTTGGAAAGACGCCGAGCGCTTGACGCGAGCGCTACGCGAAGGCGAAGGCGTGCACGGACGATCCATCCCGGTCCACTTGCACACCATGGACACCGATACCTAACCACAAACAAGGCATGGGAACCCGGTGTCCTTTTCCCATCCGAGGGCCCTCTTGCACGCATGGCGTCCAAGGATCAACCGTCTCCGGAGTTCCCCGAGGCCCCTGGCCGGCCACCGCAAGAACCCCTCGTTCCTCCCAGCATGGCCGACCGCCTCTCCCGCGGGTTCGAACCCGTCACACGACGCGACTGGATCTTCATCGGCCTCGCCCTCCTCAGCATCGCCCTCCTTGTGGCACGGGACGTGTACGGAGGGTTCCTGCCCGCCTGGGCGGACCAACTCATCGTGGCCGCGGACCTCTCCATCCTCCTCCTCTTCGCAGGCGAATTCGCTTACGAGATCCGCCGCTCCTCCAACAAGGTCGCATACGCTCGCAACCACTGGTACGAGATCGTAGGGATGGTGCCGATCGCTCACTGGGGCCTGCGTGCCTTCCGGCTGGTGCGCCTTCTTCGCATGTACGTCGTCAACCGGTACCCCGAGGAAGTCGAACCAAACCGCGACTGGAGCTACGCGCTCGTGCGCGGCCTGATCATGCACTACAGGAACGTGCTCCTCGAAGAGATCACGGACCCCATCATCATGACCTCCCTGAACGTCATCGAGGGACCTCTTTCTCGCGCGCAACACGCCAAAGCCATCGGTCACAGCATCGACGAACGCCGCGAGAAAATCCACGCCATCGTGCTCGACAGCGTATCGAACACGAAAGGCCTGAAAACCTTCGCCCGCACACGGTACGGACAGGACATCATCCGCACCGTCACAGCGAGCACGCTCGAGACCACGATCCACACGCTCGAAAGCGAAGAACTCAACGACGTGATCAGCGACAGCATCCGCGAGATCCTCGACGAGGTCCGATCCAAAGTCCGCCAGAAAAGCTACGCGATCGAAACCGGCAGCCGCTTCCACCCCACCTTCACCGAATGAGAAACCACAACGCACGCTCCTCGTTCCACGCGCGCATCCAACCAGCTTAAACCCCCGCGCCAGCGAGGAACACGCATGTCGATCAAGCGCATCCCCCTGAAAAGCACCGACACCGGGCCCACACGAAGGATCCAACCCGAAGAAGCTCGAACCTACCTCGACACGGGCTCCTACTGAACCGGCCCACGCACGATCCCCCGGAAGACGAATGGGGCGGGCAGGAATCGAACCTGCGACCTGCTCCTTGTAAGGGAGCCGTCATGACCCCTAGACCACCGCCCCGACGGAACCCACAAACCGAAACCCCCCTAAAAACACTCGCGTCCAACCCCGGCCAGACGCGCGGTGAACAGGATGCCACCGGCGTGACAACCGAAACCTCATCACCCCACCATGAGCCCATGACATGCTTCGACACGAACAGCGGGTCGGAGCTTGGGAGGCGAAGCCGGGCACCGTCATCGGATCCCCCCCGATCCTCTCCTACACCCACCGCCCGGCTCCCCGGCAGGGGGCCACCCCCTGCCACCTCTCCTCACCCTCTACGCATGAGGCGTACCTCGAGGCTTGAAAGAATCATCCACCCACGTTGGAATCACCGGAGAACAATCCCCAATTCTTGGCGCTCTTGGGTAGCGTGGAAAGCCGCAGGGCCTCAAAGGCGCCTTGCGAAAAATAGCCCGGGGAGGATTCGAACCTCCGTATTCGGCTCCAAAGGCCGAAATGATTGGCCACTACACCACCGGGCTAGCAAACAGCGCACAAGCCCCTCCCCTCCTTAAGCCTCACGCTTGCCCCCGACCTACCATGTGTTGACCTCTCACGGCTCCTGCTCACCCAACGGCAACATCGAGACCTCATCGCTCACCGACAACCCCGGTTCGGGACCGCCCGCCGTCACGATCAACGTATCCCCGTACGCATCGACCCCCAACCCATGACGAGGGTTTTCCAACGCTGGAAGCTCGATCCAAACCCCCGCTCCAGGGTCGTAGGCCTCTACTTCCTCGAACGTATCCTCCGGGCTTTCCCCGCCCACAGCGATCACGTGACCGGCCGCACTGGCCGCGTACAACCCCCCTCGCGGTGTCGGAACGCTCGCCAACGATGCCCATCCTTCCCCCGGGGTGAGGACCTCGAACGCGTCCAAGTTCGTATCCAACCCCCCCGTCCTCCCCGCAATCGCGTACACTTCACCCTCAAGAGCCGCGACGCCCAGATGCTCCCGCGGGGTCGGGAGATCCGCTTCGGCCCTCCACGTGTCCGTGCCCGGATCGTACACATCCACCGCCGCGATCAAGCCCCCATCGACACCTACCCCTCCGACAAGGTAGATCTCCCCGTCCACGACCGCGGCCCCATGCGCACCGCGCGGGTTCGGGATCGGATCCTCCACGGACCATGCCTCGTCCCCGGGAGACCAGGTTAGGTGCGTGGGCGTCGCCTGGAAGGGGATCGCGTTGTACCCACCCATCACGTGAACCGTCTCGTTCACGGTCACGGCTCGAGCATGATGCAACGGCACCGGAAGATCCGGCGCATCCACCCACGCCTCCTCTTCAAGGTCCAAGGCTTCGACGGCCGTCGAGAATACGGTGCCCTCCTCAAGGCCACCGATGACAACAAGCAACCCATCCACGAGGGTGCTAGCAACCTCCGTTCGAGGCGTAGGAACTGGCTCCCCAAGCGTCCAAGCACCCGCCTGCACGGTTTCCTCCACCCCCGGTTCAGCCTCGATTCCATCACCATTCTCCCCGTCGGGAGCCCCGCGGGGATCCAACGCGCATCCCGCCATGAGCACGCTTGAGATGAGAGCCAGGAGGACCCAAGTGTAGCGCCGCATCGAGGCAACCAGCCACAACCTGGATGTTGAATGTTGCACCGCTTGGGGGTTGCACCGTTCCCTCGAAACGTTTGTACGCTTCCTACCTGCTACCTTATCCTATGGTTGCGGGGCCAGGGAAAGACGAGGAACGTATCACGGTGTGGGCTGTGGGGTTGGCCTTCCTAGGCGTTATCATGTTGCTGGTGGGGCGATTCATCACGTACATCCAGGTGGTCACCGAGAACGATGTCGGGTTCACCTCCGCGTTGACGTGGTGGGGGATGTACGCAATCGCGCTTGGGCTCATCGTGGCCGGCATGGTCAAGCTCGCGCGCTCCAAGTTCCATGCGCGCGCTCACGAATGGGCCATCTTCCTTGTGGGGGTGTTGGTTCTCGTGCTGATGCCCACCGCGCCATGGATCGAAGGGTTCCCTTGGGAGAGCTTGTTCAACGGCATGTGGGGACCCTAACCGGGCCCAAGGGTGGGCGTGCGTGGTCATTCGAGCGGTCGCACGTTTCCATCGGCAAACCGGAACCCTTAACGAGGGACTCTGACAATCGGTGCCCGAGGGATGGGATGTTCGAGATTCAGGTCGTCAGCAACACGCCGCTGACCCCGGTAAACGATTTCCACTCGGTCGCGACCACGCTCCTGTACCAGGTCGGTTACCTGCCCAAGGGGTATGATCCGAAAACGGACACGGAGTCTGTTCGGAACTCGGTCCCGTACCGGCTCGTGGTGAACTGTTTCCTAAAGCGGCCCGAGAAAGCATGGACCATCGATGAGCTTTGCACCGTCCTGGATACGTCCAGGCCCACGGTGTACCGGCACTTGAACAAGCTCAAAGCGTTGGACCTCGTCGAAGAGTCCGTCGTTCGCCCGGATTCGACCGAGGGCCAACCCAAGAAAGCCTACCGGATCCGGTACGGGGATGTGTCCAAAGCTTGGAACTTCGTGGAAGCGCACGTGAAGGTCGCGATGGACAACTACAGGAAAACCATCGATCACCTGGAAAGCCTCGCCGAGAAGGAACGCAAGAAGGGACCCTCCAAGAGCGGGGACGACGAAGCCCCCGAGCAGGATCCCAAGGCGAAGGCTGAAGCCGAAGCCAAAGCCGCAGAGGCCTCCTCACCCTGAGGCGATCGCTTGGACGAGTTCAAGCTCACGCAAGGATCCACGTACAAGGTCACGAGCGTGAAAACGCGTGAAGAAACGCAAGAGACCGAGGGCACGTTCGAAGGCATCACGAGCATGGGAAGCGTGGACGCGCTCGTGATCGACGTGGACGGGCAAAAACGACTTGTCCCCACGCACGTGGTCCTCAGTATCGACGTGATCGAGGCCGCCGGCGAGGAAGAGATGGACGACGAGGACAACGTCCACTACATGTGAAGGCAACCTTCACGCACCAAGAGACCCTTACCTGAAGCCATGCCCCGTGCCCAGTGGACGCTTTGCCCGCGATGCGGAAGCTTCGATCTGCAAGTCGACCCCATGGGCATCATGGGGCAACAACACCGATGCAAAAACTGCGGGTACAAGGGCAGCTTCGTGATCGAGGCCGACTCACGCGAAGAAGCGCTCCGCATCCAAGAAGAACTACGCGCCCAATGGGAAGCCGAAACCCAAGACGAAGACGATTCCGACAACGAGGACAACGAAGACGCCTAACGCTCCCCACGGGAGGCTCAAAGCGACCGTTCGAGGATCGTCGCCAAATCCTTCTCCAACGTCTCCGCGATGTCCTCCCCCAACTGCCCCTGCAAGTTCTCCGGAAGCGACGCGAGGGACACCTTCGTTCCAGCTTTCGCCAACGCGACCACGGCCAACGTTTGCGCCACCTTCGCCTCGAAGTATCGACCCACCGCATCCTTGACCTCCTTCCGAAGCTCCGGGTTGTCATCCAACGT
>PWVY01000208.1 GCA_003561665.1 Thermoplasmata archaeon | reverse complement strand
GTAGGGGGCTTCTCCTTGGGGTTCGAAGCCGTGTTTCTCGAGAAGGTGTCGGGAGGCGTGGTTGGTTTCTTCGGCGACGGCGGTGAGGGTGGTCGCGGTGGTTTGGTGGGCTTGTTGGATCATGTGTTGGGTGACGCGGGAGCCGTGGCCTTGGCCGCGTTGGAGGATGTAGATGGCGTACCATGCTTCGCCGTTTTGGGTGGGTCCTAGGCCGGTGAACCCGATGAGGGTCTTGTCGTGGTGGACGCGGTAGAGGCGCCATCCTTGGTGGTGGCGTTTTCGCCAGAGACCGTGGATGGCTTTGAGGGCTTGTTGGGTGTCGTCGGTTTCGTGCCAGCCCATGCCTCGTCGGGTTTGGGGGTCTTGGAAGATGGCTTCGACGGTGCGTTCGAGGGTGTCGGTGTCGGTGATGGGTTGGTAGTTGAGGGGGGTCACCGTGTCACCGGGTGGGGGCGGTTTGGATCCGTACGGCTTCGGGGAGGGTGAGGAGGCCTTCGGCGACTTTGCCGGCGAGGTGTCGGCTGATGGTGATTTGGCCGTCGCTTTCGATGCGGCTTCTTCGTTGGATGTCGCGGATTTCGCCGGGTGGGACGGTGATGGTGCGGGGGGTTCGGATGGGTTGTCCGGTGGTCATGGCGATGACGCGGGCGGCGATTTTGTCGCGTTCGCCGGCGATGCGGCCGCGGGCGGGGCTGGTTTCGGTTTCGTCGACGAGTTCGACGTGGTGGCCGTGTTCGAGGAGGCCGTTGACGATGCGGTCGCGTCGGGTTTGTGCGCCGTGACCGACCCGGACGGTGAGGGGGGTGTCTTGGTAGCGTTGGGCGATGGCGTTGACGTCTTGGACGACGTGTTCGGGGTTGGGGGTTTGGCGGGCGGTGAGGAGGTGTCCATCGGCGAGGAGGGCAAGCCCGGGGCGGGGGCCGGGGTCGATGCCGATGATGATGTGGTCGACGGTTTCGAGGCCTCGGACGAGGCGCATGGTTTCTTCGATGGTGGCTTCGGGGGTGGTGTATGTGACGATGTGGTCGTGTTGGATGTTGGCTTGTTCGTTGTCGGTGGTGATGACGACTTTGATCTCGCCGGGGATGGGGGTGCCTGGTATGAGGCTTTGGAAGGGGATCTTCTGGGCGCGTAGGTGGCGGGAGAGGTCGAGGTATGCGGCGAAGTCTTCGGTGGCGAGCGCGATGAGAGGTTTGGCCACGCGTTGTTGTATCGTGGCCCGGCCTCAAAAACCCGACGTTCGTCACCGGATGCACCGGAAGGTTTTTGTACTGGTTCGGTGGAGGGTTGGTGTTGGGGGGTAGAGGGCTCCTAGAGAGGGTGGGGTGATGGTTGGGTCGTTTCGATGTCGTATCCATAACCCGCTTAATATGCGAGGGGGACGTTCTGGTTGATGCCCCCTGTCACGTCCTTGCATGGCCTCCTGTCCTCCGGTGGTCATTTGCTTGATCGTCTCATCAACGGTGGAGGATCCGGTCCGGGTGCTCCTGGCCCCTCTCCTGAGATCGGTTTCGAGCCGCTTGCTTCCATCGATCCTGCCTTCGCGATCGCTAGCCTTGCGTTGACGGCGGTCTTCGCTGCAGGGACGCGGCACATCACTCGGCATAACGTGCTTGATCACGACGCTCGGCAAGCGATGTACGAGTACATCTGGGAGACCGGTGCTGCGCACCTTCGTCGCATCGCGGACACGCTGGATCTTTCGACGACGAACGCGACGTGGCATTTGGACAAGCTCAAGGATGCGGGGTTGATCGCGGAGGTCAAGGTGAACGGGTACCGTATGTACTACCCCAAGGGTGGGGGCAAGCTCCTGCGTGAGCATTGTTTCGTTGCAGGTCACATGCAGTCCGAGAACGCACGGGATGTCCTGGAGTACGTTCAAAAGAACCCGGGGAGCCACCAGCGTCGGATCGCTCGCGCGTTGGATATCAACCATGGGACGGCGCGTTGGCATCTGTCCCGGCTGGCTGAGAACGGGTTGTTGGAATCACAGAAAGAGGGTCGGATGACGACGTACCGCATCTCGGAGAAGACCGAGCGGGTCCTCACGCAGATGCCGCCGTTGCAGATGGAAAGCGCGGCCGAGCCTGCCTGAGGGGAGGCTTAGACGTGTTCGGTTCCGAATTGGTGCCCAAGCCCATCGCCGAGCACGGAGTCGATGCGTTGGCCTAGGTTCTCGTTGTGGGGGTCGGCGTAGGATTGTTTGACCCAGTCGAACACGTCCAGGGTCCGGGTGTGCGCGTCCCCGTCGAGTTCAACGGCAAGGTTGGCGGAGCCCTCGGCCCATCGGCCGTCGAAGGTGCGCACGAGGGTTTCGCCGACGTAGCCGCCGATGGCGAGGAAAAGGCTCGGGGTCAAGCCTCGGCCTTCCTTCTTGACCTCTTGGAGCACAGCGTCCATGTACGCGATCGTGCGAGGCGTGTAGTCCAGCGTGCAATCGAAATCGTCCTCCATCTTGCGTACGAGGAGGTCCACGATCCGCTGGAGTTCTTCCGTGCGTCCTTCGATGGAAGGAACCTCGTCTTCCCGACCGCTTTGAGTCATCGCAACGAAGCTCGGAGGGCCTCGTTTAAAGCCTCTTGGGCAAGTTCCCTGGTGGCACAAGCACGAGGGGCAACGATCGCAAAGGGGGCATCTGCAAGAGGGCAGTTCGGGAAAGAGGGGAGCCGACCCGACGCACGGTCCACCCGGGTGGACGCGACGCGACCCCACGCAACTCTAATCGTTATAATAACTATAATAGAAAGAATAGATGTAACTGTTACAATAAGGGGTTGGGGAGAAGAAAGGAAACGACCGGTCCGAACCGACCCGATCAAGCGCTCGCCGCTTCACCCTCACCCGGGCCCGTAACCTCCACCTCGATGCCCGCCTCCTCCGCAAGCAAATCCGCACCCAGCTCTGAGACGTAGTACTGGATCGCGTGGTCACGCTCGATCTTGCTCACAAGCCCTGTCTTCATCATCTTGCGAAGATGCCAACGCACCGTGCCATGGTTCACATCCAACGCCCGCGCGATCTGCCGCTGATGCGCACCCGGCTCCACGGCCACGTACTCCAAGATCCCCCGCGCGTTCTCGTTCCGCAGCACCGACATCGCCATCGCCTTCCGCTGCCCCAACTCCCCCTCCTTGACAGGGTAGAACACCTTGTACCCCTCCAACTTCTTCCCCTTCACCAAGTCCGCATCCTCCAACTTCCGAAGATGCCACAACACGTTCGTCGTCGACAGATCCAACTGCTCCGCGATGCCCCGCAAGTGCGTACCCGGCTTCTCCTCCAAGAACTCGTACAACGACGCCCGCGTCTCGTTCTCCAACACGTTCTCGCGCGTGACGAACTTCGCACCCCCACGGAACGCCAACCAACCCGCCACACCCAGCGCCGCCGCCCCCACCGCTAAACCGATCGCAACCTCCGGCTCCGCCAACGCATCCCGCGGATCGAACGACGGGACCGCATCATCGAACGCGGCCTCATGCGTCGCACCCGCCGCCACGCCAACCACGGCCACGCTTAGAACAACCAGCACGACAGCAAAGACGGAACCCAGGGCACGCATAGTGCCCCTACCCTTTGACGTCCCCCCTATAAAGGCCCCCCGGCCAGGGGAGCACCGCACGCCCCCCTCGCGGTCACCACCACCCCTCGCCCAAAACCGCTCACCCCCGGTCGTAGAGTTTAGAACCCAAAGCCCTCTACGAAGCCTCGTGCGGATCCGCGATCTCCCCCTCGACGACGCCCTCCACGACGCCCTCCACGAAAACGGCTTCACCGAGCTCTACCCCAGCCAAGTCGACGCAGCCCCCCTCGCAGCCGAAGGCGACAACCTCGTCTGCGCCGTCCCCACCGCCAGCGGGAAAACCCTCATCGCGCAAATCGCCCTCCTCCAACAAGCCCTCAACGGGAAAAAAGGCCTCTACATCGTTCCCCTTCGCGCCCTCGCCAGCGAGAAACACCGCGAACTGGAACAACTCGCCGACCCCCTCAACCTCAACGTCACCCTCGCCATGGGCGACCTGGACCAACCCAGCCCACGCCTCGCCGACTTCGACCTGATCGTCTGCACCAGCGAGAAAGCCGACAGCCTGCTTCGCCAACGAAGCCACTGGCTCGACGAGATCGGTTGCATCGTCGCTGACGAAGTCCACCTCCTCCACGACCCCAGCCGCGGCCCCACCCTCGAAGTCCTCCTCACCCGCTTCCGCCACGTCATCCCCGAAGCCCAACTCGTCGCCCTAAGCGCCACCGTCGCCAACAGCAACGACATCGCCCAATGGCTCAACGCCCACCACATCCAAAACGAATGGCGCCCCGTCACCCTCAAAGAAGGCGTCCACCACAAAGACGCCATCCACTTCACCGACAACACCACCCACGACGTCCCAACGAACGCCAAAGACCCCCTCCACGCCCTCACCCACGACACCCTCACCGACAACGGCCAAACCATGGTGTTCGTCAACACCAGAAAACGCGCCGAAAGCGTCGCCGAACGCCTCGCCGAAACCACCAAAGAAACCCTCACCTCCGAAGAACGCCAACGCCTCCTCGACGCCGCCAACACCCTCCGTGCTGGCCAAACCAACCCCGCCCAAGAACGCCTCCTCAACGCCATCCAACACGGCGCCGCCTTCCACCACGCCGGCCTCAGCAACGACGACCGCACCCTCGTCGAGGAACTCTTCCTCAACCGAACCCTCAAAACCATCGCCGCCACCCCCACCCTCGCCGCAGGCCTCAACCTCCCCGCACGACGCGTCATCATCGCCGATCTAAAACGCTACGACGGCAACCGCGGCATGGTCCCCATCCCCACCCTCGAATACAAACAAATGGCCGGACGCGCCGGACGCCCCCAACACGACCCCATCGGCGAAGCCGTCACCCTCGCCAAAACCATGGACGAACGCGAAGAGATCCAATTCCGCTACCTCCTCGGCGAACCCGAACCCATCGAAAGCAAACTCGCCCAACAATGGGCCCTCCGCGTCCACACCCTCTCCACCATCGCCAGCGGGTACGCCACCACCGAACAAGGCGTCCACGAATTCATCCAACGAACCTTCTACGCCCACCAAACCGAAGCCTGGACCATCGAACAACGCGTCGAGGAAACGCTCCACTTCCTCGCCCAAGAAGGCTTCATCAACGACGACGAAGGCCTCCACCCCACCCCCCTTGGAAGCCTCACCAGCGAACTCTACATCGACCCCGCCAGCGCCGTCGTCCTCCGCGACGGCGTCAAAGCCAGCCCCAACAACCCCCACCCCCTCCAACTCTTACACATGATCGCCGCAGCGCCCGACATGCGCCTCTTGTTCCTACGAAACAGCGACGTCGGCATCGAAGAACGCGCCCTCAACATCGAAGAAGACGTGCTCGTCCCCTACCACGAACGCGTCAGCTTCGACCAATACCTCGCCGAAGTCAAAACCGCCATGCTGCTGGAAGCCTGGATCAACGAAGCCACCGACGAACACCTCTACGAAACCTTCGGAGCCTACCCCGGCGACGTGCACGGCCGCGTCCAAACCGCACGATGGCTCCTACACGCCGCCCAACGCATCGGCACCCTCTACGATGCCCCCACCGGCAAACCCCTCAAAACCCTCGCCACGCGCGTACGCCACGGCGCCAAAGAGGACCTGCTCCCCCTGCTCCAACTCAAAGGCCTTGGACGGTACCGAAGCCGCCAACTCTACAAAGCCGGTTACAAGACGCCCACGGACATCAAACAAGCCCCCCCGGAGCGCCTCGTCAACGTCAAAGGCATCGGCGCCAAGCTCGCCCGACGCCTCAAACGGCAACTGGGTGAGGATATGGAGATCCCGGAGCCCGACCGCGAGGATGCTCAAGCCATGGAAGGCCAACTTCACCTTGGCCACTTCGATGAGTAGAGGAGATCCTGATGCTTGACGTGGACCACCGTGTAGCAAGCGATCCCATGGACGAGCCCGTTCTCGTCAAGCAAGGCCAAGGCCCTTACACGCGGGAGAGTCTCTTGGAGGCCATCAAGGATGCCACGAGGGATGCTCAGGCTTGGGTGCAGGGCTTCGACCCGGCCGCGGTGTTCGGTGTTCCCCATCTTGAAGCGGCCGCTCGTCGTGCGTTGCGCTCCCACGTGGATGATCGTGCCATCGCGAGGGATGTGAGCGTGGAGATGGCGCTGTACGCTGCGGGCACGACGCAGATCGATGAAGCGCTCGAACGGGTCGGCGTCCCAGCCTCGAGCCTGGGCGTGGTCCTTGTTGGGGTGGGTCCTGATCGCGATGCGGCGGTGGGCGCGGTCTTAGAGGATCTTGGGCTGGAGGAGGAGCGCGTGGAGGGGGGTGCTCCGTTGCCCGTCCTGGTTCACCGCCC
>PWVY01000020.1 GCA_003561665.1 Thermoplasmata archaeon | reverse complement strand
CCTCAGCGGCGTCGCCCTCGCCGCCATCGTCGGAAACGTCCTCTTCGACATCAACCGCTACGCCCTCTACTCACGCATGCACATGATCTACTTCGCCACCGCCACCGTACCCGTCGCCTTCGCCCTCACCGGGCTTGGACGCGGCATCGGACAAGCCGCCAAACGAAGCCTCCAACGCGTCAGCACCTGGCGAGATCGAGAAACATCCCACAACTGGGTCCAACCCACCACCGCCATCCTCATCGGCCTCGCCCTCCTCGTCCCCGCCGTCTCCCAAGGCGTCGGCTACCACGTCAGCGAACCCTACTACCGCGTCATGGACGACGAAACCTGGGACGCCTACACCTTCGTCGAAACGAACCTCACCGACGAGGAAACCCCCTACGAGAAGTTCCTCTCACACCCCTGGCAATCCCCCTTCCTCCACGAGATGACGAACAAAGAACCCCACACCGTCATGCGACCCGGCGCACCACCCGCCCAAGGCGAACACTGGGTCCAATACCTCGAAGGCCAACACGAACCCGCCTTCTTCGTCATGAACGACATCACCCTCATCATCGGCCCGCGACCCCCACCCGGAGACTTCTGGGAACAAGCCGCCCCCAACGTCTGGACCATGGAAGAACCCTACGCCGAACGCCTCCAAGAGATCCGATCCGCATGAGCACACAAACATACTGCCACCAGAGGATAGACAGATAGAGTGGCGACTTCACCGCCTTTGCTACCTGCCCTCGGCTAGGGTTCTCCATCCTTGACGATATCCTGAAGATCGAACAAGCGAACCGATTCACTCTCGCTCTTCACGACGAGATCGTCATCGAACCCGGAGCGGCTGAACAATACGAAGATAGGCTCGAACGAACCACCCGTCGGAGGTGCCCAACGAACGTGGCCAACCTTGGCTTCAAGATCATGCAAGACGCGAGCCTCCATCGGGTTCTTCGAGAACTTACACTCTCCGACCACGAGCTCTTCACTGTCTGTGAGCCCGACGATATCGATCTCGTGTTCCTTATGCCACCAGCGCCCAATACGCGTGTACCGCTTGGGAATAAGCGCCGGTAACGCCTGTTGGCACACGCCCTCGAAATGGCGGCTGGCATGATCGGCCAACCGAGGCTTGACAACCCTTTGAGCGGCCTCCCCCCCCGAAAAGCCCCGAGTGTTCTGCTGCCGAACAAAGCGGAACCAAAAATCCAGGAACGGATCCGACAACCAATAACGCCCCTTCCGAGAGCGAACCGGATTCTCTGTCACGGGCACCTCCCGTTCGATAAGCCGGACACGCCGTAGCTTCTTCAAGTACGATCCTACCGATCCCCGGTCAATCCCCACAGCCTGCGCGATGTCGTTGGCTGCCCGCTTCCCAGCAGCGATGGCCTCAAGCACCGCGAGGTACGTTGAGGGCGTCTCGAACTCCTGGTTCACAAGGAACTCGCCCTCATCATGAAGCGGCGCCCCGGGCGTCAAGATCAACCGTTGGATGTTCTCAAGCACGGTCTCCTCCCCCCGCAATCGCATCAATCCATGCGGCATCCCCCCAAACACACTCCAGGCCAAGACGCGTTCATCTGGATCGAAACCCCTGAGAAAGCCTTCAGCATCCCACAACGACATCGGGGGAAGATCCAAGGTCCCCGACCGGCGTCCAAACAAGGGACTCTTCGAGGAAAGGACCTTCTCTTCCATGATGCTCAAGCTCGAACCAATAAGCACGAGCGTCAATGGCGTGTTTTGAAGCTCAAGATCCCACACCCGCTGGAACGTGCTCGGAACCGATGAATCCGACTCGATGAGGTACGGGAACTCGTCAATGGCCACCACCCGGAGCCTCTTAGATAGCTCGCTGAGAATCCATTCCCAGTCCTCCTTGACACGCTCAACCTCCGGAACCGCCTCTGATGCGATGCGGGCGAAGTCCTCAAGTTGCCTCTTCGCCGTCGTCTCGCGAGCTTGAAAGTACAATGCATCGTCGCGCCCTTTCAGCGACTCCCGCACCAACTCACTCTTCCCGACGCGGCGGCGCCCATATATCACGAGGAGTTCGGGCTCATCAGACGCATAGCGTCTGTGGAGCCACTCAAGCTCATCCTCACGATCCACGAACACCATGCATGAAAATAAGTGACGACCTATTTAGTTAATTCTCATTTACTTAATCTCTGTTCACTTCCTTTGCCCGCGGTCGTAAGCATCCTCTCGTCATGACTGTATCCAAACGAGAAGCGAGCCTTGTGGACCGGAGCGATGGCTTTATGATGGCGTTCCCGGTCGCGCGTTCTGTTTGACACTGGCGGACGTACTGGGGCTGGTCTTGGATTTCCGCGAGGCCATCGCAGCCGGGCTTTTGGTGAGCCTAGCCGCCGCCTTGGTGGCCACGCCTCGCACGATGCACAAGCTCAAGGGTGCAGGCATCACGGGAGCGGATGTTCACAAGGAGGACGAGCGTGAGGTCCCCGAGATGGGGGGGTTGGCCGTGTTCTTGGCGTTCAACGTGGGCGCGTTCACGATCCTCGGCTTCGGCGATGTACCCACGCAGGATGCCTTGCTCGTCATGGCGAGCTTGGTCGTGGGCGCAGGTGGCTTGATCGCGGGTGTGTTGGATGATTTGATCGTGCTTCGTCAAAGGTTCAAGGCGTTCATCCCGTTCGCGTTCGCTGCGCCGTTGGCGTTGTTCGTGACGGATTTTAGCGTGAATTTCCCGTTCTTGGGGGATGTGAACTTCGCGTGGGTGTACCCGTTGGTGTTGGTGCCGCTTGGCATTGCATCCGCCAGTAACGGGTTCAACATGCTCGAGGGTTTCAACGGGTTGGGAGCGGGGCTTGGTATCGTGTTGGCGACGGCGGTGAGCGTGATCGTGTTGTTCGAGGGGGAGTTGGCGGCCTTGGCGTTGACGTTCCCGTTGATCGGGGCCCTTGGGGGGTTCTTGTGGTTCAATGTGTACCCTTCGCGCGTGTTCCCGGGGGATACGATGACGTTGTTCGTGGGGGCTATCTTGGGCGCGGCGATCATCGTGGGGGGCATCGAGTTCTGGGGGGGCTTGTTGCTTGTCCCGCACGTTGTGGAGTTCTTTTTGAAGATGCGTGGGAGCTTCGAGCATGAGACGTTCGCGACGGGGATGACGGGGGATCGGTTGCATTACGTGGGCCCGGTTCGTAGCCTGACGCACGTGGTGATGAAGCGGATGAACGTGAGCGAGCCTCGGTTGGTGTTCACGTTCTGGGTGGGAGGGTTGCTGTGGGGGTTGGTCGTGATCGGGTGGTACCTGGTGCACACGGGCCGGTTGCTATCCTAGCGTTGATGTGGCGCTTTGGTGGGGATCCCTTCCATCTTGAAGAAGCCCTCGGGTAGGGGCTTGTTGGCTTCGTGTTTGGTCGCGCTATGGGGTGTGGTCCTTGATTTTCTTTTGTGCCCAGTCGTAGAGGTCGACGGTCATCCTGAAATCGGTTCGTGCAAGGCGGGAGAGGATGTCAAGCGTTGGGTTGGGTTCAAGCCGCTGGGCTTGGACGCCCATAACCAGGAGGCCAAGGAGGCCGGTGTGGGGGATGTTCCTGGCTTGAGCGAGGGCTCGTGCTCCCCGGTCGTCCAGGATGAGCCTGTCGCCAGGTTGCACGGCGGCGAAAAGGCTTGCTTCTCCGTTCCCGAGTCCTAGGTCGATGGCCTGATCGTCAAGACCTGGGTCGTCCAGGAGTGTCCACGCGGTATCGTCGAGAGAATGTTCAAGGCCGGTGTCTGTTGGTTCGTCGGTTCCTTGGAGTTCGTCTTTGACCTGGGGGGTAAGGTGGATCTTAGGTGTGATACGAGGAAGAACGGTAAGGTCTCCTGTTTGTGCTAGCGCGATGATGGGGGAGGCGTCGAACAGGTTGCGGGCGATGGGGAAGGCCTCCTGCTAGTCGGTTTGCTCGTCCGAGTCCTGGATGATGCTTCGTGCGGTTTCCAGATCGTCTTCCGCGTCTTCTGGGGAATATCGGTAGAACGCGATGCCTCGTTCTGCAGCCTTTTTCGCGGCTTGTTGGATGCTTACGCCCGCGTATTGCGCGGCTCGGGCGAGGCTGAATTCTCCCTCGGCGTATTTCTCCAAGGCTCGATCCAAGCGAATCGATCGCATGCCTTCCGCGATGGCGTTTCGCGCGACTTGGGAGCGGGTCGTGTGGAGTTCCTCCGCGAGACCGTCAAGGTCACTTTCGAGGTCGTCGGGGAGGCGAACTTGGATGTTCCCCATACGTAATGGTTTGTATTAGACCGTATTAAAGGTTTGTTCTGACGGGAGACCGGAACGAGCACCATCGTGCCTATCCCGCGTCTTCCTGGTCGTCCATCTGTTCTTCGAACTCCTTGGCATCCCCTCCGGATGTTCGGATTGGGATTCCTCGGTCGGCGCGGATGTCCTTGAGCCCAAGGACGTTCATTCCGACGCGTTCAGCGGCTTTGCTGAAGGTCGCGTCGTCGTCTTGGCAGAATTAGATTCGCGGCGGCCTGTCGTCGATGGCCTTTGGTTTCGAATAGGATGCGTAGCGCGCATCACGGACCCCTTCGACCTGGCAGGTTCGATTGTGGCGTTGGCTTGCGCTAATGGGTAAGAGGTATCGACGATCCCTTTCTTCATCGCGGAGGGGGGTTCGCTCGGGTTAGGACCGTCGGGGGCAGATGCCCATTATCGTGATCGGCGGGAAACGCCGTGAGGGTGCAGGTTAGGGTGGCGGGTCGGCGGGCTTGGGCTCGGCCTGGGTGGCTTGGTGGAGGATCTCCTTGGCGGTGAGGCTGGTTTGGTGGCTGATGCTGGCGGCGGGGAGGAGGCCGGTGAGGACGGTGATGAGGTTGAGGTAGAGGTGGCCAAGCGTGGCGGCGGCGACGGCGCTTGGTAGCGTCATGCCGCCTGGGGTCGATGAATCGGTTGACAAAGATGAAACCTCGAGGGACCTGGGTTGTCGCAGTTTGGTGTCGTCGCGGTCATGGCTTGTTTGGGACCAGGGAGAACCGGGGCGCGTTCTGGGCGTCGTTGATAACCTATTTAACCTCCCGGCGGGTAAGGGAGTGTAGGTGGTCTCGTGGCTGCACCGTCTCTGGCCGAGCTAGGTCTTGAAGAAGCGGAGAAGTTGGGGTTCCGCAGCAGGCAGGAGTTCATCGATGAGGCGGTGAACACGTACTTGGCTTCGAGACGGGACAAGCGTGTCGTGCTCGCGGTTGCGTTGTATGAAGAGGGGAAGGTTTCGCTTGGGCGGGCGGTCGAGATCGCGGGGGTTGGCATCGACGCGTTCAAGAGAGAGCTGGGTGAGCGCGGCGTGGCTCGTCGAGGGGGGTCAGGAGACCAAGGCGCGGAAGCGGCAGAGTCTTACCGGCAGCGATCGGGCGGGTAAGAGGATGCTTGTCACGGATACGGATTTCCTCAGCGCCTTCCTCAAGATCGGGGAACTGGAGCTTGTTCTTGACTTCTTCCACGAGGAAACGTTGCATGTCCCCATCGCGGGGTCGCTCGAACGGATCTTCTGGAGGTTTTCCACGACGTGGATTGCTTCGAGGTGGTCGCTTCGCCCGAAGAGGAGGTGAAAGGGGCAACGGATCGCCTCGGGGCGGGGGAGCTTGCGTGCATCCGACTTTGCTCGGATGGAGGCCTTCTCTTGATGGATGACCGTGTCGCTGGAGAGATCGCACGGGAGAACGGGGTCGAGGTGACGAGCATCCCCGGGTTCTTGATCGCGTTGAGGAAGGCTGAGTTCATCTCGTTGGAGCGAATCTTGGAGACGAAGAGAGCATTGGAGGACCGAGATCATTACGTCTTCGAAGAGGGTTTCGAGGAGCGGCTAAAGAAGGTCAAACGAACCTAGCACCGAGGATGCGGTTCGGTGTTGGGCTTCCGCTGGTGGGGTGGAGGGTGTCGACGATCCCTTGCTTCATCGCGAAGAGGGGGTTTGCTCGGGTCAGGATCGTCGGGGGCGGATGCCCTTTATCGTGAACCGGGGGGGAGAAAGCCGGACGAGGATTAGGGCGGTGGATCGGCAGCCTGGGGATCTGGCCGGGTGGCTTGGTGGAGGATCTCTTTGGCGGTGAGGCTTGTTCGGTGGCTGATGTTTGCTGCGGGGAGGATGCCGGCGGTGACGGTGATGAGGTTGAGGTAGAGGTGGCCAAGCGTGGCGGCGGCGACGGCGCTGGGTAGCGTCATGCCGCCTGCTGTGAGGAGCGCGGCGAGGATGCCTTCGTAGATGCCGATGCCGCCGGGGGTGAGGCGTATGAGCTTTGCGAGGTTGGCGATGATGGGAGCGGTGAAGGCGAGGATGAGGGGGAGGGTGATCACGCAGGACGCTTTAAAGGGTGAGCAGCCTAGGTTTTGAGCGGCTTCCTCATAGGTCACGCTGGTTTGCTGCAGGCCTGCGACCGCCGCGCGCACGACAAAGGGCAGTTTTCGCACGGCGTAGGCTATGATAAGGAGGGCGGTCGGATTATCGATTGGGTCGAGGAAGTGG
>PWVY01000044.1 GCA_003561665.1 Thermoplasmata archaeon | reverse complement strand
TCCTCGCCGTACACCAACTCTTGCACATGATCAAGGACCACGTCGAGGACGAATGGACCACCTTCCCCACCTACAACGCCCTCAACATCACCCCCCACGACACCCACCGCCCCACCCACGAACACGAACACGCCGTCCTCACCCTGGGACAAGAACTCGCCACCACCCTCAACACCGAAACCTTCGATGTCACCAGCCCCGGCAACCTCCTCGACCGAGCCGGAGACCTCTAAGGCAGCCCCTCACGCGCCCCTCTAGGAGGGCTATAACTAAAGGAAAAGCTCAAAACCGTTAGTTAGCTCTCTATCGAGTAACGGGGCCGTTAATTAGAAACGCGCAACTAACGGAATCAGTGGAATCCGTTACTTAGATTCTTTAGCCCTCCTGCTCGTTGCCTCCCTTCGCCGGGGTCCTCGTGCTCCTTGAGTACCTCACAACCTATGCTTCCAGGTTCGTTTCTTCCTCCAGCGCTTCCAACAGTTCCCGGCATAGGAAGCGACGGAACCGCTTTTGTCCCGTGACCTCTTCCAAGATGTCGGCTTCGACAAGGTAATCCTCGACAGCGCGCTGTGCCGTGGGATACGTTACACCGAGCAGGCGTTCTGCACGCGGAATCGTGATGAATGGGTTCGCGAACAGGTGGTCTAAAAGCTCGATGGCGGGCGTGGTTGCGTTCATCGTTTGGAGCTTTTGCCGATAATCTTCCCGGAGGTTCAGAAGGCGCCGGGCTCTTGCGGATGCGTCCTTCGCCTGAGTCTTCACCCCGGTGAGGAAAAAGCGCAACCATTCTTCGTACGCTGCATCCGTGCTAACGAGGTCGAGCATTTCGTAGTACTCGGCCCGATGAGCATGGAAGAACGCGCTTAGGTACAGCAAGGGAACAGGGAGTTTCCCGCGTTCGATCAATCGGAGCGTGATGAGCAGCCGTCCGATTCGCCCATTTCCATCCTCGAACGGGTGAATCGCCTCGAACTGGTAGTGCATAAGCCCGATTTGGAACAGCTCGGGGAATCGGGGAGGGTTCCGAAGAAAGTCTTCGAAATCACTGAGGGCCCCCATCATATGGGGCACGTCGGGAGGGATGTAGGTCGATTCAGCGATAGGGGTACCGATTGGGCCAACGTAGACGAGTCCCTCCCTCCAGTCCCCTGGGTTCTTATCCTTTCCTCGGACGCCTTGCATGAGGATCCCGTGCATCTCTCGAATGAGGCTAAGGTCCAAGGGTCGGTGCTTGAGCTCGCCGATGCCGTATTCGAGTGCTTGAATGTAGTTCAAGACCTCTCGTACGTCACGCTCCTCTTCAGACCGTGGTTCGTTCTCCTCTCCGTTTCGATCCGCTTCTTCGGCGAAGACGTCCGAAAGGGAGGCTTGGGTTCCCTCGATCTTCGAGCTAAGAACGGCCTCTCTCCGGATGTAGGGCTGGATGAGCAGATGCGGGTTGAGGAGGAGATCGCTGAAGGATGCGAGCCTGCCAAGCTCATGACCGGCCTCTTCAAGGAGAGTGATGGTTCGCTCGTTGAAGGATATGGATCTTGGTGTTTCAGGTGGGATAAAGTAGGGTCGACCGGACTCGTGGGTTCCGATTCGCCCCCTCGAATCTGCGTAGCGGTCCGGGTCCATCCTCTCTCAGGTAACCAACCGCCTTTGTTAACGTTTTCTCTTATTTCCTTTAATTAAAGACGCTATGAGAAGAGCACTCATTGACCTAACTAACGGAATCAATGAGAACCGTTACTTATCCCTGTTTGAGTAATGGAGTCGTTAATTAGAGATGCGCAATTAACGGAATCATCGGAATCCGTTACTAAGACCCCCCACAACGCACGACGCTTCGCTTCATCCCAATACGTATTCACGTCCGATCACCCTACCATCAGCCCACGGCCCTCCCCCGCCCCGAAGAACCTTCTCCATCATACACCACGAATTGAGATACCGAAGCCTGACCCAAGCTCCCTGGACCTCCTTTCACGGCGCCTACCTAAACCCACTTATACCCCCGCCGGGCGAGGGAGAACCCCTCCATGGCATGGGCACGCACGGTCTCCCGTCTTGCCACCCTCCTCGGCGCAGCCCTCGCCACAGCCACCACCCTCCTCACCACCCTCCTCATCACCCAAGCCGCCCTCGACGGCACCTGGATCGCCATCGTCAACTTCAACGCCATCGGCGAAGGCCCCTACGAACTCATCGCCATCTGGATCCTCCTCCCCACCCTCGCCTGGCTCATCCACAACGCCCTCCAATACCAATTCCAACAAACCCCCACCGAACCCCCCACCCAAACCCCCGACCCCTGGCTCGACGAAACCACCCCATAGTCCTCTGACCCCTCAAACAAGGGTTTGAAAGCAGAGCCCAGAGGAAGCGGGGGGTCCAAGGAAACATCCCTTGGTCGGCCTGATGCTTATTCTACAGTCTAACCTCTCAGTTGGGGACCGTAACGAGGCGCTGAATCTGAGGGACGCGGTCAAAGTCATCATCGAAGCTGTAGATGCGGCTTAAACCTCTGTGGCGCATGTGCGCCACGGTCAAGGCATCGACAAGGGATAAGCCGTCGATGTTCGTGTAGATCTCGTTCTTCCCGGCAGAGAAGACCGCATCAGGGATTCGCTCAATGCGAAGGCCTTGGCTTTTCTCGATCCGATCCAAGGCCTCCCGGCCCACGGATGACCCCCCCTTCGCGGTGAGATAGTTCAGCGTTTCGGCGAGGATGAAGTCCGTCAACGTTAGCGGAGGCATCTCTCCCCGGTCCGCCGCCTCAAGAATCGGTCTCGCTTCGGCATGATAGGCATCCCGAACATGCATCGCTGCGATCAAAACGACAGAATCCACAACGGCAGATTCCATGCTATATGACCACGTCATGATCCTCGACAGCGTTCGTTGTCTCCCCGAAATCGAAGGGCTCGAAACCCTTGAAACCACGCTTGCTGCGCCTCTTAACGCTCACACGGAGCTGCCCCTGGTGAAGCTCCCACACAAGCCGATCGCCCGGCTTGATGCCAAGTTCGTGGCGAACGGAGGCAGGGATGCTCGCTGCGAAACCTTCCGTCACGGTCGTTTCTCCGCTCGCATCAGACACCATCACATCACATATGTCATTAATTAGAGAAATAATTAACGCTGTCTTCTGACCCCTCACCGTCGTGCATCGTGCAACCGCTTCGCGATCTCCTCCTCCAACACGGCCACGCCCTCACGCTCCTCCACGAACACATCCGAAACCGGCATCCGCTCCCCCACCACCACGCTCACCTCCCGCTCCACGAGCCACGCCGTATCGTTCCCCGTCCCCTGCAAATACGCCACGAACGCCTCCCCGTTCACCGGCGGCGACCCCGGAGACAACCACGCATACGGCTGCATCCCCGTCATCGCCGTCAAAATCGGCGCCTTCCACGGATGCGCCAAGAACACCTCATACTCCTCCCCCACGTTCTCCTCCACCCACACGAACCGCTCCCAATCCTCCTCATCGATCACCCGATAATACGGCTCATTCAACGCCGCCGACAACGCCGGCGACGCCAACCCCACGAACAACACCCCCACCACGCCCACCACCACAAACCCCCGCAAGGCACCATCCAAACCACGCACCGCCTCACCCCCCCACCGCTCCCGCGCCCAACCCACACCCCACACCACCCCACGCGCAACAGCGCGCGAAGCCTCAAACAACACGAACGCCACCGGCACCGCCGCCACCAACAAGAACGGCTGATGGAACCGATCATACGTCGCCAACCGAGGCCCCAACCAAACGAAATTCGCCAACAACAACCCAAACAACACAACACTCAACAACGACGCCGCCCGCAACGGCAACCGCCCCCGATCCGGCGACCGGTACGCCACCAACCCCAACCCCACCACCCACGCCACCAAGAAAAAAACGCCCATATGCGCCCACACCGTCACATCCAACGGTAACGACCCCACCCGCTGCACCTCCGCCAAGATCTCATCGAAGAACGCCTCATACAACCACACCATCGGTAACACCGCCCCCACCGTGATGCCCGCCAATCGCGCCCTCGCCCCGGCTCCCTCCCAACGTGCAGCCGCAAACGGCAACGCCGCCAACAGCAACCCCAACGCGACAACACCCGCGATGATGTGAACGAAGAACGCCGAGAACACCAACAACAACGCCAACAACGCCACGCGCACACTCTCCCCCATCCGCGGCAACAACACCAACAACGCCCCCACCCACGCCAACCCGAACGCGATCGGCACCAAAAACCCCGGCCCCAAGAACCGCACCGTCGTCGGCATCAACCCCGTCAACGCTGCCGCCAACGGCGCCCCCGGCCATGGACGAAGCGCCCCCCACACCAACACCGCGATCAACCCCGCCCAGAACGCTGGCAAGAACTGGAACACCGACACCCAAGAAACGCCCGTCAACTCCTGCGCCTGCGCCAACCCCGTATGGAAGATGCCATAATGCACATCCCCCCGAAGCTCGAACTCCTCCCGAACCTGCTCAGCGCCCGTGTACGGATGCGCATACGCCCGCGTATCCTCCCGCTGGATCGCTGAGGCATGCACCCAATGCACATGCTCATCCACATGCACTGGGAACCGATACCCCTCCCAATCCCCCCTCACCCAATCATACGTCGTCCCCGCCAACACCACCCACGGGTTCCCCTCCTCCACATCCGACCTGGACTGCGTGTCCAAATGCGGGATGAACGTGACCCCCATCACGAAGCCCACCGCTAACACGACGGCCACGACCTCTAAGACCCGACGCGAACGCTCCTCCACGAACGTCCCCCAAACCCCGCCAAGATGTAGGGCTTTCCCTTCCACCCCACCAACCGCATCATCCCTAGGAGATGGGCGCCTTCTCCCCATCCCCAACCTCCACATCCTCAGCAACGAGCGCCTCATCCTCCCACCAGCGCTTCGTCCAACCCCAACACGGGGCCACGAAGAACAGGACGATGAACACGAACCCCATCGCCTCCGTGATCCACACCAACCGACTCGAGGTCAACACCGCGATCCAATGAGGGATTCCCGAGCTTACACCATGCTCAAACGGACCCATAAACGGCCAAAACCACCCGTTAAGATCCAACCAGAACCCATCCTGCAACTGATGGAAAAACACGCCCAACGCGATCGCCCCCCACACCCTCGACGAACGAACCCAAGCGAACACCCCCAACGCGATAGCGAACACCAACGCGTGACCGATCAACCGACCGTTATCCCACGGCAGGATGAAATGCCCCACCGGCTTATCCATCAAATCCGGCAACAACGCCCCGAACAACAACCACCCCACCGGCATCCGCCCAGGCCAAAACGGTCGAACCAACCGACCAAACAGGAGCGAGAAACCCAAGTGCCCAAGGATGAACACGACCCCCCACGAACCAGGGCCCCCACTTGAAAACATACCCCAGTCCCCCAGAGGCCAACCCCTCACCCAGAGCCCTCGACCGGACCCCTCATGTACCCCACCCCACCTCCGCGAACCAACATGATCGACGCGGCGGGCCTCTTAACCGAAGGGACCATCCCGCGCCTCATCATCGGCGGCGTTCTCTTCTGGGCCCCCGGCCTTGCCTGGGCCTGGGCGCTTGCACGCGAACTGGGCCCCACGCGTTGGATCCCCATCAGCCTCGTCCTCGCCTTCACCGTTCAACCCCTCACGCTCCTCTTCCTCAACCTCCTCTTCGCCATCCCCATCACCCTCGGCACCACCAGCCTCCTAGCAAGCGCCCTCACCCTCGCCGGGATCACCATCGGGCTTGCACCACGAACCAACGCGCTTTTCACCCGATAACGCGAACAACAACACCCACTTCATCCAGGTCATAGCCGGAGGCCACGGTTCGGTGCTTCCCGCTCGACGCGCAACACAACCGTCCAAACCCACACTCACGCCGCATCCGGCCGGGCACGCGCCTCCACCAAGCGCCCCTTCTTCAACGCGAACCCACGACCCAAATACTGCGCCGCCAACGGGTCATGACTAGCAACCACCACGCAACGCTCCCGCGTCGCCGCCTCCCCAAGCAACGTGAACACCCGACGCGCGTTGGCCTCATCCAAGTTCGCCGTCGGCTCATCCGCCAACACCACGCTTGGCTCACACGCCAACGCCCGAGCGATCCCCACCCTCTGCCGCTCCCCCCCACTCAACGTCTCCGGGAACGATCGAACCAACCCCTCCAACCCGAACCCCTCCACCAATCCCGCCGCCCGCTCCCTGGCCCTCTCCCGCTTGGCCAACTCCAACGGCAACAACACGTTCTCAAACACCGTCAAATCCGGGATCAAATTGAAATCCTGAAAAACGAACCCCACCCGCTCCCTCCGCACCAACGCACGATCCGCCTCCCCCAACGAACCCCACGCCGTACCCCCGATCCGCACCACACCCTCATCCGGCCCCTCCAACCCCCCCAACACGTTCAACAACGTCGTCTTCCCCGAACCGCTACGAC
>PWVY01000252.1 GCA_003561665.1 Thermoplasmata archaeon | reverse complement strand
GGGTGGCTTGGGTGTCCCAGGTGGTTTCGAGGTGTTCGCGTTCGAGATCGGCGAGGCATCCGGCGGTGAGGAGGAGGGCGGTCAGCAGGGTGAGGGTCGTGATGCGTGCGTGGGGCACGGGGTGGGGGATTGTGTTGGGGTTGAAGAATGTGAGGGGCTTGGGGTGGCGTGGGACGTTGTTGGGGGAATGCTTTTCCTTGCTTGGGGGTTGGTGGGGGTATGGGCGTCGATTTGGGCTCTTTGGTGCCCTCGAGGACGGTTTCGGTGCGGGAGTTGTCGGGGAAGGTGTTGTTCTTCGATGGGAACAACGTGTTGTATCAGTTCTTGGCGTCGATTCGTGGCCGGGATGGGACGCCGTTGAAGGATTCGCGGGGGCGTGTGACGAGTCATTTGACGGGTTTGTTGTATCGGTTGGCGAACCTTGTGGAGGGGGGCGTGTTGCCGGTTTTCGTGTGGGATGGTAAGCCGCCGGAGGATAAGTTGGCCACAATCCAGGAGCGTCGTGAGCGTCGGGATGCAGCGAGCAAAGCGTGGGAGAAGGCGAAAGAGGAGGGGGATCTTGAGACGGCGAGGGTGAAGGCGCAGCAGGCGTCCAGGTTGTCGGGGGAGATGATCGAGCAAGCAGATGCGTTGTTGGATGCGCTGGGTGTGCCGTCGTTCACGGCTCCTAGCGAGGGGGAGGCGCAGGCGGCGTTGGCGGTGCCTGAGGGGGAGGGTTTCGCGTCGGTGAGCCAGGATTATGACGCGTTGTTGTTCGGCGCGCCAAGGTTGGTCCGCAACTTGACGACGACGCAGAAGCGGAAACTGCCGGGGAAGGATAAGCGCGTGGAGGTCAAACCGGAGTTGATCCGGTTGGAGCGCGTGCTCGAAGAGCTGGCGTTGACGCGGGAGCAGTTGGTGGGCGTTGGCGTGTTGATGGGGACGGATTTCAACGAAGGCATCGAAGGCATCGGGCCCAAACGCGCCTTGGACGCCATGCAAGAACACGGAACCCTCACCAAAGCCGCCAAGGCCCTGGACGAAGACGCGGAAACCCTCGAACTCGTGGCCGAGATCTTCCTCGAACCCGACGTCGGGGACGTTCCTGACTTATCCTGGGGCCCGGTCGAAGAGGAAGCCGTCGTGGACTTGTTGGTGGGGGAGCACAGTTTCAGCGAGGACCGGGTGCGCTCGACCGTGGAACGCTTCAGTTCGTTGGATGATCCCAGCCGTCAGGGGTCCTTGGAGGATTTCTTCTAGGGAGGTCGGTTCGCTTACGGGTCTGGTTGCCATCGCTGTTGGAGGGCGATCGCCCCGGTGGCGATGAGGCCCGCTATGAGGAGGATTTTGACCATGTTCGTGGGGCTCGTGATCCAGGCATCGAAGGACGCCAGGATGTGGGCGTCGACGCTGTGTGCTTCTGGGTCATCTGCGTGTGCTTCCGTGGGGGAGAACGTGGCGGTCAGGGGGATGCTCTGGATGTTGCGTGTGAACGGGTTGGGGTTCTTGTCCTCGATGAGGATCGTGACGCGTTCGGAGGACCCGGGTTGGATCACGAGCGGGTCCGGCTCAACCGTTACGACGAGGGATTCCGTATCCTCGGGGAGGTTGACATGGAGCTCGGCGGGGCCGTTGGCGAAGCTTTCGACCTCAAGGTACGTCTCGACCGTGGAACCCGAGGAGGCTTCAACGACCGTGGGGCCGGGTCGAAGGTTGAACAGGGAGAGGAACCCGGTCTCGAACAGCATGGCATGTTCGTAGGGCCCATGCTCCTCGATGATCTCGCCCTCCACACGCTCTTCGAGGAAGACCTCGAGAGATGCCTCGACCTGTTCGCCCGCGGGGGCCTCGTTGGACGGTTCAAGCCCGAGGATCGTTGACCCGGCCACGGTTTCGCCTGGGGTGCACTCCCCCGTCCCGGCGGGGAGAACCGTCTCTTGCGGGTCCAACGAAGCCTCGTACTCCTCCGGCACCTCAGCGAGGCGAAAGCGGATGCTCGTCTCGGTCGCAGCCTCCCCCCACCCCTCGCACGAAACCTCCACGGTGATCGTGACGTTCGTGACCTCCAAGGGCGGGAGAGGCTCGTGAACCTCCTCGGCCTCGAAAGCAACAGTAGGCTCCGTCTGCGCTGCCGCCCCCAGAGCCAGCGCGAACAACGCCACGAACCCTACGATGACAGTGAACACCGTCTGCTTCCCGTGCATGCACGAGAACCCTCCCCTGCAATCGTTAAGCGTTCTGGTTAGCCTCCTTCAACGAGAACCGCCACACCTTCACGCTTTTCTCCCCAAGGCTTGCAAGCGACGAAGCACCGCCCCGATGCCAAGCACGGCCGCGACAACGATGACGCCGTAGGCTGCGTACCCGTACAGGTTCAACCGGTCCGGCGCGTCCGGGTAAAGCGCGAACACGTCCGTCGTGACCTGAACGCTCTCACCCTGAGACGGGGTTTGGCCCTCAACCAGCCCGTTCGCCACGTCGAACCCGTACCCATGGTAGAAGAACAAACGCCACGAATCACCCACAGACAACGACGCCGTGAACCGATACACACCCTCCTCATCCGGGTGAACCGCCTGCCGCTCAAGCACCTCCCCCGTCCGATTCACATGCACGAACAACTCCCCCGAGGTCACACGCTCCCCCTCCCGCACCAACTCAACCTCGAACAACGCCACCCCCTCCTGATCCCACGAAACCACCACGCCCGCCTCCCCCACCGGCTCCCCACCCGGCTCCGAATGGAACGCCAACACCGAACCAGCCACCAAAAGCACGCCAACAAGCACACCCCACGCAAGCCACGCACGCGACCTCACGACGAACCCACCCCCTCAGATCCACTCTCTGGGACCCAACGACCCGCTCGCCAACGCAACGCATCCGCGATCCACACCCCCACCCACCCCATCACGCCACCCAACACCAACCCCCCAACCACCGCAGGCACCACGATCTCCACCGTCCACGGGTACACCTCCGTGAGCATGTACACCGGCACGTTCGCCACCAACGTCACACCCGCCCCCACCACGCCCACAAGAGCCCCCCACCGAACGCGATGAACCAACACGTCCACGACGAAGCCCGTGAGGATCAAGAACGGGAACACCGGCTTGTACGCACCCGCCCAACCCACCGCATCCATGCCCACAAGCCACACGTGCACGAACACGCGAAGCCCCGTGAACGCAACCGCCGTGAGGGTCGCCGCCCACGGGAACACATCCAACCGCGCCACGAGCACCAGCGCCAACACCGAACCCCCCGCCAGCAACGCAGGGTGAAGGAACATCGGGAAGGCGGGCACGGCGAACTCGTACTCAGCCAAGTGCAACACGACCAGCGCCAACAAGGCCGTCGCGAAGCCAAGAACATGCCAACGCGCACCCGCCCATCCTCCAGGCGTGATCTTCTCCTCGACCACGCTCGCGATCAACCCCCCAAGCGCGGCGACAACGAACCCCGCCAGGCCCACCAAGTGCATCGGGCCCCAAAGCGTGAGATCCTCCCCGAACGCCGCATGCCAGAACTCATCCAACGGGCCAAACGCAAGCACCAGCAAGGCCCCGATGCCCGCAACGAGCATCCCCAACTGGAAGCGGAACCGTCCCACGCTTGCATGCGCGGGGGAATCGCGCCGGTCGTTGGCCAACGCGAGGCCCGCGACGGCGACCACGATGAGCATGGATCCATAGATGAAGTTGTGAGGCGGCGTGAAGAACGTGTGACGACCCATCTCGATGTGCCACGCGATGTCCCAATACACGCCCACGAGACCCAGCAAGAGCCCGAACAGGAGGAACGAGAGCGCCCGGCGCACCCACCGCTGACCTTGCTCGATGATCGCCGAAGGTTCACCGGTTTGGGACACGGGCACGTTCACGCTCCTGCTTCGGGGTCACGGGTTAACAGTGCATTAGCCACTCAGGCCCTTTTCCCTTTACGAACGTAAAACGCCGCGTTCGATCGCATGACTCGAAGCTCCCTTGTTCGACCGGCGGCAAATGATGCCTTAAGAACAGGAACCTCGTGACCCGATGCCAACAGGCGATCGCGTATGACCTGGAAGATGGGGCCGTTCACGCTGGGGAAAAACGTCCTCGCTCGCCATGTAGCGTGCGCGGTCCTGGCGGGAGCTCTCACGTTCGTGTTCTGGGAGACCAGGCCCCAGTGGTCTGCGGACATGCGTTTGTGGCGGGCGTTCGGGGATGCTGCGTTCATGATGCTCATCGTCACCATGGCGCTGGGCCCGCTTTCGCGCGTCTGGCCCAAGGCCCGGCCTGCGTTACGGTGGCGGCGCCCGTTCGGGGTTTGGTTCGCGCTCACGGCCCTCGTGCACGCCTACCTCGTCTGGGACGGGTGGGCGCGCTGGTCCATCCGCGGTTTCCTAGGCTACGAGGAGCTTCCCATCCAAGAAGGCGTCACGGAATGGGTGTTAACCCAGCCCGGGTTCGGCTTCAGCAACCTCGTCGGGTTAACCGCGCTCATCTTCGCCGTGCTCTTGCTAGCAACGTCATCGGACTGGGCCCTCTCACAACTCGGCGGCAAGGCCTGGAGGCAGCTTCATCGCGCTTCGAACATCGTGTTCTGGCTCGTGGCCCTCCACAGCGGGTACTTCCTCTTCCTCCATTACGAGCTGAACCTGCGCATGCTCGTCTTAACCGGCGGGATGCCCCCGGACCCGAACTGGTTCCGGTTCCCGTTCCTCGTGCTCGTGCTCACCGTCGTGATCCTCAAAGCCATAGCATACGCGATGAAGGTCCACGAATACCGATCCAAACGCGAAGGATCCTAACAGGGGACAGGGAACGATGGGTACGAGGGTCAGGGGTTCGCGAACACGGGCTCGAAGCCGCCGTTCTGCCAGAACTTTCGAAGCTCGTCCTTGCGTGCAATCCCGAGTGCGGTTTCCACGAACGCCCAGGTGTCCCACGCGATGGTCTGCATCTAGGCGTCACCGTAAAGCTCGCGGTCGATGTCACGAGATGTGATGTCCTCCCCCGGCTCGGCGACATCGTCAATCTCGAATCGGAAGAGCGGGTCCTCCCGCCAGTCTAAGACCTGGCGTGCCCCTGCTCGGATCAGGTGTCGGACCGCCTCGGCACGGGCCCCGAATCCGTGAGCCTTGCGTACCCTCTCGATCGCTTCCGCCTCCTCATCGCTTGGACGGAAACGGACCACATCGCTCATTGTGCCTCCTATTCGTGCCCAATCCAAATAGGTCTAACCGATCCGTACCCTCGTTACGGAATGTATACGGTCGATGGGTTGGGCTCCGTGCGCGTGCTGGACGATCTCGGGTTTCGTTGTCGGTCACGGTTCGAATCGCTCACGGCCAAACCAAGTAAATACACCCAATCCCCTGGATGGAAGCATGCGAGTTTGGACGCTGTTGGGGCTTGGCCTGCTGGTCCTCATCACAGGCTGCATCGGCGCGGATATCGGAAACGAGGAACCACCCGAGGCGGAGGTGCCCGAGGAGCCCTCTTTCGAGCCGGTGACGTACGAGTGGAGCGACGAGTTCATCGTAGCCGGCATGGACGACGCGCACGCGTACACGTTCGACGTGCCCGAGGGGGCCACGGAGGTCATGGGACAGCTCACATGGAGCATGCCCGGCGCCGTTCTCTGGTTCGACCTCATCGACCCAGAAGGCGAGGTGCAAGCCAGCGGGTGGATCGAAAGCGACCAACACCGCTACGTCACCACCACGCACCCACCCACGCCCGGCGAATGGACCGTCGAAGTCACCGGCGACCGCGGCGTGGACGTGCACTACGACATGCTCGTCGAAGCCCGAGAAGGCCAACCCTACGGCCCCATCCAGGAAACGTACACCATCCCCCCCGACGAGACCGCCACCATCCCCAACGAGGCCCCCATGCCCTACACGCATCCCGACCACTTCGCTGAAGTGAACCTCAACATGGAACCCGACCAATGGTTCACCTTCGAATGGGAAGCCACCGACGAGGTGTACTTCAACGTGCACTGGCACGAAGACGACGAAACCCACCGACCCATCGAGCACACCGGCACCGCGCTGGATGGCAACTTCACCGCGCCCGAAACCCAAGTCTACAGCCCCATCTGGGTCAACACAGGCGACGAACCCGTCGACGTGCATGTCGAGATCGACGGAGAATACCGCCTGCACTCCATGACCCGCGATCAACCCCCACGATAGGCACTCCCCGCTCGAGCCAGGAAAGCTCACGCATGGGGTTCCTGGTGCAACAAGCGGACGAGATGCGGGTGAACGGTGTGCTTGATCCACAAGAGGGCCACGAGGATCGCGACCTCCTGGAGCAAGAACACCCACAAGGGGTACTGCAGGAACGCCCAAGCCACAACGAGGATGACGCTCACGTACGCGAAGTCCGCCAACTGATCATGGCACACATCACAGAAGGGAACATGCAGCATCCGCTGCGTTTCAGGCATCCTACAAACGATGCACTTCGAACCCATGCAAACCCACGAACCGGCAACACCTTACCCCTTTCGTACGACGGTCCC
>PWVY01000059.1 GCA_003561665.1 Thermoplasmata archaeon | reverse complement strand
TCACCGGCGACCCCACCCGCCTCTACCACACCCTACGAACCCTCAACCCCAGCCCCTACCAAGCCCTCCTCGCAACACCCGAAGCCACCCTCATCAGCGCCAGCCCCGAACTCCTCCTCGCCACCCACAACAACACCCTCACCACACGCCCCATCGCCGGCACCCGCCCCCGAAGCCAAAACCCCCAACAAGACGCCCGCCTCGAACAAGAACTCAAAGCCGACGCCAAAGAACGCGCCGAACACGCCATGCTCGTCGACCTCGCCCGCAACGACCTAGGACGCATCGCACAATACGGCACCGTCCACGTCACCGACGACGCCATCATCGAACGCTACAGCCACGTCATGCACCTCGTCAGCGAAGTCCAAGCCACCCTCCACCCCAACGCCACCCCCTGGGACGCCTTCCAAGCCATCTTCCCCTGCGGAACCATCAGCGGCGCCCCCAAACACCGAAGCCTCGAGATCATCGACGAACTCGAACCCGTCTCCCGCGGCGCCTACACCGGAAGCCTCGGCATCATCACCCCCCAATGGAGCACCTGGAACATCCTCATCCGCACCATCATCCTCCAAAACAACCAAGCCCACGTCCAAGCCGGCGCCGGCATCGTCGCCGACAGCAACCCCCAACGCGAACACCAAGAAAGCCTCGACAAAGCCCAAGCCCTCCTCGACGCCCTCAACCTCCCCCGACCCCAAACCACACCCACCCCGAGAGACGCATAATGGACGTACACCTCATCGACAACGAACCCGCCCCCAAACCACCCACAACCGCCGCCCGCCTCCTCGGCATCACCTGCTTCGACACCATCCACTTCCACAACAACACCCTCCAACACGCCCACGAACACCTCGAACGCCTCGCCCACAGCGCCCGCACCATCGGCATCACCCCAAACGGCGGCTGGGAAGCCGTCGACGACGCCATCCAACAAGCCCTCCAAACCACCACCCACCCCCACGGGATCCTCCGCGTCAGCCTCCACGCCACCGGCCAACCCACCGGGCTCAACCTCGACGAACCCAACGCCGAAGTCCAAATCACCCTCACCAAACCCCGATACGACGACCTCACCCACGGCCAACCCATGATCACCACAACCCCCCGCGCACCCAACCCCGACGCATGGCCCCCACACGTCAAAGCACCCTGCCTCCCCCGCTACCTCGCCCACAAAGAAGCCCGCGCCCGAAACGCCTTCGAAGGCCTCATGCTCGACGCCCACGACAACGCCATCTCCGGCACACGATCAAACATCTTCGCACGCATCCACAACCGCACCATCACACCACCCACCCCCCCCGCCTTCCCCGGCATCACACGCAAACGAACCCTCCAAGCCCTCAACACGGACGAAACCGACATCCGACCCATCCCCCGCAAAGAACTCAACCAAGCCACAGAACTCTGGATCACCTTCACCGGGCCAGGCATCGTCCCCATCACCTCGCTCGACGGAGACCCCATCGGCGACGGCACCCCAGGCCCCACCACGAAGCGCCTCATCCACGAACTCAACAACGACCCCAACCATCCACTGGATACAGACGAAACAGGCGATTCAGGGGGATGAAGGGTGAAGTCCCCCTTTCCCAAGGGTTAAGGGCCCACCCCTGTCATGCCCTGGTAGGCGGTTGGACCGCCTGGATGGGATGACCGATGGATGAGAGTGCAGTGTTTCTCCAAGTACCCGACAACCTCGAGCCCGAGCTTGAACAGCAGATTCGAACGTACGTCCGCATGCGCGAGATCGGCGAACAACTCGCCGAACGCGGACTCCTTGACCCCACCACGCTAACCTAGCATCACCGAGCGACTCTTCAACAACCTGACCCTCTTGGCTCGCCATGACGCACCCAACCGCAGGGGACGATGTGCCCCCGTTCCAGGTCGAGGACGAGACCGGCCAGGTCTGGTCTCCCGAAGAACTCGAAGGAACTCCATTCGTTCTCTTCTTTTACCCAAGGGACGACACGCCGGGCTGTACGAAAGAAGCCTGCGGGTTCCAAGACGCGATGGGAGCGTTCAACGAGATCGGTGTACGAGTCTTCGGGGTAAGCGATGACGATGCGAACAGCCATATCAAGTTCAAAGAGAAGTACGATTTGGACTTCCCTCTCCTCGTCGATGAAGGGGGGAAGCTCGCTGAAGCGTTTGGTGTGTGGATCAAGAAGAAGATGTTCGGGAACGAGTTCTACGGGACGCAACGTTCCACGTTCCTCATCGACGCCGAGGGAACCATCCAAGAAGCATGGACGAACGTGAATCCCGAAGGCCATGCTCAAGAGGTCCTTGAAGCTCTCGAGAAGGCTTAGGGTTCATCGACGGTAGGAAGGGCGTAGGCCGGGTGCGCGCACCCAAGGCAGAGGGTCCGCGAGGACCCGGAGAAGACCGATGGGACTCGAACGATGCGTCGGCCGCATCGGTCACAACGAAGCGGTCCATCGTGGGTCATCGACCCATTGTGTGCAGGGGGCCTTATCAACAGCGTGGCTAAATCCTTGAAACGTCTCCCTAGGTTTGCGCAATACCTATCCTTCGGGACGGTTTCTGTGTCGGTGATGAGCGAAGAATCCCGGCCTGAGCGGTATGTTCGATCAGATACGGATCGCATCTTCGCTGGTGTATGCGGAGGCTTAGGAGCCTACCTGGGCGTGGACCCTACGCTGGTTCGCGTGTTATGGGTAATCGTTACGTTGTTCAGTGCGGGCATTGGCTTCTTCGCGTATCTCTTGCTATGGCTTTTGGCTCCTACGGAGTCGGAGATCGAGCAGGGGGGATAGCGTATGGCGCTTCGTAAATCCAGGTCTGACAAGGTCTTGGCTGGTGTCTGTGGGGGTTTGGCTGAGCAGTGGGGGGTGGACAGTACGCTTGTGCGTGTCTTGTTCGTTGTTGGTACGCTGTTCACCGGCTTTGTTCCGGGGTTGTTGGCGTACCTGGTGTTCGTGCTCGTGATGGACTTATGTGAGAGGGTGTCCCTTTTTCTGGGGATGCGCGTTTGGGTGCGTGGATGCCGCGTTGGTCGAAGGCTCGTTATGATCAGGTGGTGAGCGGGACGCTTGGGGGGATCGCTGAGCGGTTCGGTTGGAACCCGACGTGGTTTCGGGTCATCTACGTGGTGTTGACGGTGTTAACGGGCGTCATCCCGGGCGTCTTGTTGTATTTCTTCCTGGCTCTCACGATGAAGTAGGCGTGGGTTATAGGTTGTCGCGGTGGAAGATCTCGTCTCCGTCGCGGTCGATTTTGAAGACGCGATGGTATGGGATTTTGACCGTTTTGCGTCTTCGCGTGAGGGTGATGAAGGAGCGTCCGAGGTTGTGGATGTCGGCGCCGCTGGCGGTTGCGGTGTCGTTGGGTGCGCCGCGGTGTTCGTAGTAGATGGTGGCTTCGTCGAGGGCGTCGTGGCGCCATTTGAGTTCGTTGAGGGTGGCGCGGGGGCCTTCGAGCCCGGTGGACATGGTCGTCAGGGGTCGAGGACTTTCCAGTTGTCGCCTCGGTATTCGTCGGCGGGGTATTTCTCGCGGCTTTTTTGTAGCTTTTCTTGACCGGCTTGGAGAAGGTTGATGTCGAGGCGCTGTGCGAAGCGGACGAGGAAGAAGAGGGTGTCGCCGACTTCGTCGTGGATGCGTTGTCGGTAGTTGGGGTCTTTGAGGCGTTCGGTGATGTCGTGTTCGTCAAGGAAGCGGAACAGTTCGAGGAGTTCGCTGGCTTCTGTGGCGAGGCCGATGGCGAGGTCTTTGGGGTTGTGGTATTGTTCCCAGTCTCGCTCGTCCACGAAAGTTTGAATCTCTTCCGCGTACGTGTCGAGGCTGTTCGTCATGGGGGTGGCACGAGGGCTTGGGCTTTTACGCCTTACCCTGCTCTGTTGGTTTCGTTCGTTTTCGAACGGTTCGTGGTTGGGGGCTTGTTGGGTGCGGTTGTTGGAGGGGTTGGTTTGCATGATCGTTGATGAGGGTATGTTCGTGGCGTTGGCGGAGGATGGCTCGGGTGAGGGGTCGAGCGTTTTGTCGAGCGCGCTGGCGGCGGGTCAGATGATCAAGGGGACGTTAAAGCACGTCGTGGATCAACAGGCTCCGGAGGTGTCGTGCAGTGTCCATGATCGGGTGGCCCGCATAGCGTGTTTGAGCGCGTATGGGGGGTTGGCGCTTTGGTCCGTGAATCGTTTGACGGTACGTGATGACCGCGTGGGTGATGCGTCGTTGGCCGTGGTGGGGGTTGGGTTGGGGGTCTTGTCGGGACCGTAGGCTCTTGTCGGTTTCGTTGGTTCTTGTTCGTGATGAAGCAGTCGCGTTTGGGCGATGGGCGGATCTTGTTCACGGTTGGGTATGAGGGGAGGGATCTTCCGTCGTTCTTGGAGTTGCTCCGTGACGAGGGTGTTGAGCGTGTTGTGGATGTGAGGGATAATCCTTGGAGTAGGAAGCCGGGGTTCACGAAGGGGCCGTTAAGGGATGCGTTGAGCCAAGCGGGCGTGATGTACGAGCATGTGGGCGCGTTGGGGTTGCCGAGGGAGATCCGTCGAGCGGTGAAGGAGGGGAGGGTTGGGAGTTTCGAGGCGTCGTACAGGGAGCACTTGGAGGAGAATGAGGAGGCGATGGATGGTTTGCGGGAGCTTGCTGAGGATGAGCGGTGTGCGATCATGTGCATGGAACGGAGGGTTGAGGATTGTCATCGGCGCTTTTTGGCGGAGCGCTTCAGGGAGGAGGGATGGCGCATCGTTCATCTGTGATGCGTGTTGGGTATGCTTTTTCTTGGGGTTCTTGTTGGGGGGGTATGCCTCGAGCGTCGTTGGCGGATCTTTTGGAACGGAACCGGGCGCATGTTGACGCGTTGAAGGCGGAGGGCGTTTCGTCGTTGCCGGGTGATCAGCGGCCTCCGGTGGTGTCGGTGTGTTGTTCGGATTCGCGCGTGTCGCAGGAGGGGATGTGGAGCGTGAACGATCCAGGGTGGTTGTTCACGGTGGGGGTGATCGGGAACCAAGCGTGGAGCGTGGTGGAGGGTCAGCGCGTGGTGGCGGGGAGCGTGGCGTACCCGGTGAACATGACGGAGACGGGCACGGTCGCTGTTGTGGGGCATACGGGGTGCGGCGCGGTGCAGGCGGCGTTGGATGCGTATCGGGGGGCGTGGCCGGAGTTGCCGGGCGTATCGGCGGATGTGGAGGCGTTAGTGCCGTTGGTGGAGGGGGCGTTCCGGGCGGGGACGGTGGAGGATGGGGAGGGCGAGGCGTTGGTGCGGGATGTGTTGGTGGAGGTGAACGTGCATGCCCAGTGTGCGTTCTTGGAGAAGCGGGGGGAGGTTCCGGAGGGGGTGGATGTGTTCGGGTTCGTGTACGATGTCACGGGTGCGTACGGGGGCCCGGCGGGGCGTGTGTACGTGGTTCGTGTGAACGGGGAGCGGGGTCGCCAGGGCCTGTTGGGGTTGGTGGGTGATCGTGATGAGCATGTGGTGTCGTTGTTGGAGGGTCGGGAGTGGCCCGGTTTCATTGATAAGGTTTGACGTGCTTTATCGTGGCGATGAAGGTTCATCGTGTCGAGCTTTTCCATGTGGCGGTTCCGTGTGAGGAGACGTTCTTCCCTGCGTGGCTTCCGGCGTACCCGCAAACGGAGAACCGGTTCACGCTTCTTCGCATCTCGACGAAGGATGGCCGGAAGGGGATTGCTGCAGGGCCGGCGTTGAACCGGGAGCGGGAGGGGTTGGGGGCTCTTGTTGGGCCCTACCTGGTCGAGTTGGCTGTGGATGATATCGAGACGGTGCGTTCTCGTCTTCGTCAGGCGGCGTTTTTGGGGTGGCGGAACCCGTGGATCGAGGCGGCGTTTTTGGATCTTTGGGGGAAGTTGGAGGGGGAGCCGGCGTGCTCGTTGCTTGGTGGGGATCCGTTCTCGGTGGATGCGTACGCGAGCACGGGTCAAGTGACGACGGTTGAGAACGCGAGTGATCAGGTGGCCAAGGGTGCAAGCTTGGGTGTGGGCACGGTCAAGCTGAGGGCTCACAGCGAGTCGTTGGAGGAGGATGTTGCGATGTTGGAGGAGGCGTCCCATGCTGCGGAGGAGCATGGGGTGGCGTTGGCTGTGGATGCTAACCAGGGGTGGCGGGTCACGGCGACGGGGCCTGCGCCGAAGTGGGATCTGGAGAGGGCTCGCACCTTTGCTGCTTTTTGCGAGGAGCATGAGGTGGCGTGGTTGGAGGAGCCGTTGGACATGCATGATGTGGAGGGCATGGCCAAGCTTCGGCGGAGCACGGAGACGACCATCGCGGGGGGGGAGCTTTTGGGGGGTGAGCACGCGTTCCGGCCGCTTTTCGAGCATGGTTGTTTGGATAAGTACCAGCCGGATGCGACGCTTTGCGGGGGGGCCAAGACGAGCCTTGCCGTGGCCAGGCGCTGCAAGGAGGAGGGGTTGGGTTTCACGCCGCACACGTGGACGAACGGCATCGGGTTGGTGTACAACGCGCACATCTTGGGGGCTTCAGGGTTCCAGGGGCCGCTTGAGTGGCCCT
>PWVY01000146.1 GCA_003561665.1 Thermoplasmata archaeon | reverse complement strand
GTAGCGCGCCCCCTGGAGCTCCTTGGCCACCCGATCGTAGTACTGCATCGTGGAGTCGTCCACGCTTGGACGCACCACCTTCAACGCTTCCGTGAAGTGGTGCATCTGCACCTCGTCCGCGTCCGCATCCTCACGAAGGGCAAGCATGGCCGCCTCACGCGCCAAGTTCTCGATATCCGCGCCCGCGTACCCGTCCGTGACGCCCTCAAGCTCTTCGAAGCTCACATCGTCCGACAAGGGCATCTCGTCCGTGTGAATCTCAAGGATCTCCCGGCGAGCTTCACGGTCCGGGATGGGGACCTGGATCAACCGATCGAAGCGACCCGCCCGAAGCAGCGCGTTATCCACCATGTCTGGACGGTTCGTGGCCGCGATCACGACCACGCCCTCTAAGCTTTCCAGCCCGTCGATGCTCGTAAGCAACTGGTTGACGATGCGCTCGGTCACGTGCGAATCCCCGCTGCCCATGCCTCGACGGGGTGCAAGCGCATCGATCTCATCCAGGAACACGATGGTGGGCGCGGCTTGCTTGGCCTTCTTGAACACCTCACGCACCGCTTTCTCGCTTTCACCCACCCACTTGGAGAGGACCTCGGGGCCTTTGATGCTGATGAAGTTCGCGCCCGACTCGTTCGCGACCGCGCGCGCGAGCAACGTCTTCCCCGTGCCCGGTGGCCCGAACAGGAGGATCCCCCTTGGGGGCTGGATGCCCAACCGGTCGAACACTTCCGGTTGCGAAAGCGGCCATTCGACCGCTTCACGCAGGCTCTGCTTCACATCGCCCAGCCCTCCAACGTGGTCCCAATCCACTTGCGGGATCTCCAAGAGAACCTCGCGAAGCGCACTCGGCTCGACCTCGCGCCTTGACTCCTTGAAGTCCGCGTGCGTGACGACCATGCGCTCCAGCAAGTCCGGTGGGATCGGGCTATCCAGATCGATCTCGGGCAAGTAACGACGCAACGCGCTCATAGCGGATTCCTTGGCCAACGCAGCAAGATCCGCGCCCACGAACCCGTACGTATCCGCGGCCAACTCGTCCAGGTCCACATCCTCGTCCAACGGCATACCGCGTGTGTGGATCAAAAGGACCTCTTTGCGACCGTCACGGTCGGGCACGCCGACCTCGATCTCGCGATCGAAGCGCCCAGGTCGACGCAACGCGGGATCGATGGCGTCCGAACGGTTCGTGGCCGCGATGACGATGACCTCGCCGCGACCTTTGAGCCCGTCCATGAGCGTCAACAGTTGCGCGACGACGCGACGCTCGACCTCGCCTTGCGTCTCCTCACGCTTGGACGCGATGCTGTCCAACTCGTCGATGAAGATGATGCTCGGGCTGCTCTCCTCTGCCTCCTCGAACACCTCTCGAAGGCGAGCTTCGCTTTCCCCGTAGAACTTGCTCATGATCTCCGGGCCTTGGATCGAATAGAAGTTCGCGCCGCTTTCGTTCGCGACGGCTTTCGCGATGAGCGTTTTACCCGTGCCGGGGGGCCCGTACAGGAGAACCCCTTTGGGGGGATCGATGCCCAACCGCTCGAACAGTTCGGGGTGCTTGAGCGGGAGCTCGATCATCTCCCGAACCTTCCCGATCTCCTCGCGCAGACCCCCCACGTCCTCGTACGTGATCTTGGGCGCGTGGATCTCGGTCTCGCTGACGGCTTCCTCGCGGATCACGATCTCCGTGCTCTCGGTGACTTGGACCGTGCCTTGAGGGTTCAAATCGACGACGATGAAGGGGAGTGCGCGACCGATGAGCGCGATGCCGGGAACGATGACGGTGTCCCCTTGCGTCACGGGTCGCTTGAACAGGCCGCGTTTGACGACGCCTTCGATGCCGGCGCCGAACTGCAGCTTTTGCCCTTCTTCGATGACGGGGGCGAGCGTGATCTTGTCCGCGGGCGTGACTTGGGCTTTCATCACGCGGACCTTGTCCCCGATCCCGACGCCTGTGTTGTCGCGGATCAGGCCGTCCATGCGGATGATGCCCTTTCCTTCGTCCTCGGGCGGTGCCCGCCAGACGATGGCGGCGGTTTTCTCTTTCCCATGGATCTCGACAACGTCCCCGACCGTGAGCTCCAGCTCGAGGCGTGTCTGGCTGTCCAACCGGACGCGCCCCTTGGCGACGTCCTCTTGCACGGCTTCGGCGACGCGTAGCGTTGCCTCTTCGTTCGAGGCCATTAACGCAAGATGCGGGGGCCTTCATTATAGGGCTTTGCGTATCGGTTCAAGTCCGCTCATGGTCGAACCTTAACAAGGGGGCAGGGCACGGTTGGGGGGAAAACCCCCAAGTACCCAAGCGCTGCTCCTCGCATCGTGGCGAACACCAGCACGCTCGTGATCGACGGATGGCGGCAAGGGTTGCGCTTCGCGGCCAGCCATGTGGTCCCCTACCATCCCAAATGTGGTCGGTTGCACGGTCACACGTACGCGATCAACTGCGAACTGGAAGGTACGGTCCCCGAGGATGGCATGGTCATGGACTTCGGTGACGTCAAGGACGCGCTTCGAAGCCTCAGCGAAGAACTCGATCACCAGTGGATGCTGCCTCGAAACCCAGAACACGGGGTCATCACGACCAAGGAGAACCGCGTCGTGTACGAGGTGGACGGCAAGCGCTGGGATGTGCCCAAAGAGGACGTGGTGCTCGTGGATTTGCCGGTGTGCACGGCTGAGAACATCGCCACGTACCTCGCCGATGCGCTTCTCAAGCGGGTGGATTTCCCCGATAACGTGTCGAGGTTCCGCATCGGCGTCGACGAAGGCTACGGCAAGGGAGCCTGGGCCACGCGCGAATTCTAACGACGGGAGACCCCTTCCACCCCTCCTCCTTGGACATCGCGTACGCCAGGCGCACCTAGGCGTCCCCCAACGCGCCAAACCCCCACCGCGGGACTCCCTTTCAACCCCCAACGATTCCCCACACGGTGAACGCTATGATGATCCTCTGGAAAGCCAACTTCGACGGGACCCGCGACGAGATGGAAACCGTGGACCGAAAGCTCAAGGACCTCAGCAAAGACATCGGGTACAGCATCGATGGACCCTACTTCCCCCAAGATGCCTCCCTTTTGTACATCCTCCACGGCTCCATCGAGCAGATGAACAAAAGCGGCCGCGAGTTCCTCCCCTGGCTCGAAGAAGAAAACATCAACCTCACACCCCTCGAGTACGAGATTGCGACCACGCCCGAAGAATTCTGGGGCTCCTAACCGCACACCCTACCCAAGAAGCTCCGGCACCACGGTCTCCACACGCCCCCGAAGCACCACGCTCGCACGCGCATCCAACCCCGTGGCCTCCCCGTTCACGATGACCACATCACCCCCCTGCGAGAGCGTGATCTCCGGCAACCCCGCCGCCGGGTACACCGACAAGCTCGACCCCGCAACCAACATCACATCCGAACCCCGAGCCAACGCCTGAGCCCGATCGAACACATCCTTCGGCAACCGCTCACCGAACAACACCACATCCGGCTTCAACACGCCACCACACCCCCCACACGACGGCGGGACCCTCCCCGCATCCACCGCCTCCAACGCCTCCTCGATGGGCCAACGCTCCCCGCACCCCATGCACCGCGTACGCCGCGTGGACCCATGCACCTCCACCACATCCTCACCCGACACGCCCGCCTCCTGATGCAACCCATCGATGTTCTGCGTCACCACCGCCTCCACCACGCCCTCCTTGCACGCCTGGGCCAACGCTTGATGACACGCGTTCGGGCGAGCATCCTCCAACCCCAACGACCGCGTCAACACTGCTCGAAGCTCCCAGAACCCTGCAGGATCCTCCAAGAAACGCTCGTACCGGAAATCCGAAGGATCAAACCGCTCCCACAACCCTCCCTCCCCACGGAAATCAGGGATCCCGCTCGCCGTTGATACGCCCGCCCCCGTGAACGCCACCACGCTCTTGGCCTCCTCGACCAACGCGCGAGCTTCCTCCACCGCGTCCTGGCTTGCCACGCTCCACCGAATCCCACACAGCCAATTGAACCCTTCCCCGCTACGCGAACGGGGACGCCAACACAGCCATCACGCTGTTCATAGCCCTCGTCATCGGATCACACACCGCGCCCTCAACCCACGTATCGTAGAACACGCTCATGCACGTATCATCCAGGTTCATGAGCAAGATCAACGACAACGCCACCGGCAACACGTACGCCACCAACACGCCGATGCCCTTGGCCGCGTTCTTCTTCCACGCGGGCACATCCTCCTCCCCGCCAAGAAGGATCGCCGTACGCTCCCCCTTCCCGTTGAACCCGAACGTGTACACCAAGCACACGCCAAGGCCCCCAAGGATCAGCATGATGCTCCCAACGAACGCATCGATTCGCCCCAAGAACCCGATGCTCAACGCGCTGAAGAACCCGATCCCGTACGTAACCTCCGTCGCACCGATGGTCAGTTTCCACCGCTCGATGTCGAACTTATCCTCCAGGAAGCTCACGATGACCTCAAGCCCACTGATGCTTGAGGAAAGCCCCGCCATCGTGAGCATGATGAAGAAGATCAACATCAGCACGTGCCCCAACGTTCCCCCGATACTGGCGAACGCTGACGGTAACGTCAAGAACAACGCCGTCGTCATGCCCGCATCCGGATCGATCACCGCCTCCTGCAACCCCTCCGCGAAGACGAGCGTGAACACCATGAACCCTGCAACAACGCCCACGGCCATGTTCGCGATACCCACCGTGACGCTGGACCCGAACATGCTCTCCCCCGCATCGTTGTAACTACCGTACGTGATCATGATGCCGAAACCGACGCTTGAGGAGAAGAACACCTGACCCAACCCGATCGTCAACGACCGAAGGGTCAAATCCGCCGTATCCAACCCCAGATAGAAATCCACGCCCCCCAACGCTCCTGGACGCGTGACCCCGTAGATGGCCAAGCCTAGGACCATCACGAACAACGCAGGCATCATGATCATGTTCGCCCGCTCGATCCCGCTGGCCACACCGAAGCTCACGATGCCCGCCGTGACCGCGCTGAAGATCAACAGCACCAAGATCGCCCGTGGCCCCTCCTGGGACGCCTCCAAGAACGCCGTCGGATCCTGCATGATCACGTCCGTGGGAGCAAACACCGCGTAGATCGTGGAAAGGCCCGCGATGACAGCGTAATACCCCAAGAACAGGGTGCTCGTGACCACCATCAAGATGCCCACCCACTTCCACTTCTCCCCCGCCGCCTGGCGAAGGCTCTCCGGGGCAGACCCCTGCCCCTTCTGCCCCGCGGCAAGCTCGGCCCACAACAACGGGATGCCCACGAACAAGACCAACGGCACGTAGATGAACAGGAACGCTGCCCCGCCGTTCTGGCTCGTGATCTGCGGGAAACGCCAAACGTTCCCCAAGCCCACCGCGCTACCGATCGCGGAAAGGATGAACCCGGTCTTCGTTGCGAACCTCGCCCTCACAGCAATCAACTCCCGCCAGACGACCGCACTCCAAAAGCGTTCCGATGCTCAAACCTCGCACGCGACCCAGAACAACCACCCCATCCGCCGCGCTCCAGCCCCGCAAAACCCACCACCCCCTACGCGCTTCTCACCCCCATGCACCAAGCCACCCAAGACCTCCAACTCACAACTCAAGGCGAAACCCAGATCATCGACCTCACCGACGACATCGACGCCATCATCGACCAAACCCCCATCCAAACCGGCCAATGCCTCATCCACACCCAATCCAGCACCAGCGCCATCACGACGCTCGAGTACGAACCAGGCCTCGTCGAAGAAGACATCCCCAACGCGCTCGACCGCCTCTTCCCCCGACACGGCGAAGGCGTCGACTACGGCCACCAACGCCGCTGGAAAGACGGCAACGGACACAGTCACGTCCGCGCCGCCTTCATCGGTCCCGACCTCACCGCGCCCATCCAGAACGGAACCCTACGCCTTGGCACCTGGGAGCAAATCGTGTTCATCGAACTCGACAACAAACCACGCGAACGAACCATCGCCGTCCACGCCTGGGGCCAAACCTAATCCTCGCACCCCGCCCGATGCCCACAATTCGGACACACCGCCTGACACCCCGTCTTCACCGAGTAAAACAACGCGCCGCAACGCTCACACGGACCATGAACCCGCGCCGGGCGCCCAACGCCAGACACCACAAACCACCACCCGGACAAACACCCCCGCACGCTTCAGTTCACCGGCCACCCAACCTGTTCAACGACCCACGAAGGCCCCCGCACCGCCCCCTTGCTCCCATCACCCTCCCGCCGAGCAGGCACCGACCCCACATCCCGATGCCCACAGTTGGGGCACTGCGCAGGACGCACCGTCGCCTCCACCGTGAACGAGACGCCGCAACGTTCACACGGACCATGCGCACAACCCGACGAAGCATCATCAACGATCATGCCATCACCACCCCAACCCTCCACGCATACCACGTTAAGCTTTGCCATGGAGTAGATAGGGAGGGGACCGTTCCCCTGGAACCCCTGGAGCCGATCCACCCCCTCGAACTGACCCCTCACAAGAAATCCGACAGCTTCGC
>PWVY01000130.1 GCA_003561665.1 Thermoplasmata archaeon | reverse complement strand
GCCCGCACCTTCACCGCTGACGACGCCTACGCCTGGGGCCTCATCGCAGACACCCTCCCCGCAGAAGACCTCCACCAAGCCGCCACAAAGCGCGCACGCAAACTCGCAAACGGGCCCACGCAAGCCTACCGCACCGCCCGCACCCTCATCCACGACGCCACCCAAACCCCCCTCACCACCATGCTCAAACGCGAAGCCGCCGCGCAAGGCGCCATGTACGAAACCCGCGACCAAACCGAAGGCGTTCAAGCCTTCCTCAACGACCGCAAACCCACCTTCAAAGGCGAATAAGGCACGCCACGGGCAAGGGGAACCTCGTCAACCGTTAATACCCAAAGAACATCCCATACCCACCACGATGCGAGCAACCCTCCTCCTCGCGCTCGCCCTCCTCGCCGCACCCCTCACCGGGTGCATCACCGACCGGGCCATCGAACAAGACCCCCCCACAAACGACGACCCCACCGACGACCCCATCTCCTCTGATCCCAACGACGGCGAGGAAGGCACCCGAGCAGCGTCGCTTGCCCCCGGCCTTGGCTGGACCTACAACGTCGACGGCGCCTACGCCCACACCGACCAGATCACGATCACCGTCGCGCTCGCCGGCGTCAACGGGTACCTCTTCGCCGCAGAAGACCCCGACCCCCTCACCGCCAGCATCGCACAAAACCACCCATGGCACAGCTGGCAAACCCAAGACCTCAACCCCCACGACACCAACGCACCCCTGTTCGACTTCCCCCTCACCGACGGAAAAACCTGGGCCTACGAGAACCACACCGCCACCGCGCACGCCACCACCCTCGACACCGCCTTCGGACCCATGGACGGGTACGAGATCACCACAGACGAAGACGACACCGAACGCACCTGGACCTACGCACGCAACACGGGCTACCTCGTCACCTACACCGAAACCCACGACGACACGCTCCTGATCAACCTCGAACTCGAAAGCCTCGACACCGCCAACAGCGCCTACTGGTACAACGAACACGCCACCCTCCACACCAACGAACCCGGCGAACCCCAAACCCTCACCGTTCCCCCCAACGCCACGCACATCATCCTCGCAGCCGGCGGCGACCCCGGCACCCACACCACCATCCTCCCACCCCCCAGCAGCCTCCAAGAACCCTGGACCGCCACCACGAACGACGAACACCGCATCCACCACGAAACACGCGAGGCCACCGAAGGCGAATGGACCCTCCACGCCACCGCACTCCCCGACGCGCACATCATCGCCAGCCTCACCGCTCTCGAATACATCGAGATCGAACCCCGCTACGGCAGCGCCACCTAAGCACCGCCCCAAGGCTCAAGAACACGCCCCTCCTCAACCCATCCCGTGAAACCCGGGGACCTCATCCAACTCAAAGAAGGCACGCTTGGACTCAACGGGAGCGACCTCTACGCGATCTACCTCGACCGCGTCAAAGAAAGCGGCAGCTACCACGTCGTCATCCACACCACGAACGGGAACAAACAAGTCAACAAGGACCGCGTCCACCGCACCGTTCTCAAAGCCCGCGTCGACGACCCCGAGAACATGACGAAAAGCCAACTCGACGAACGCCTCACCCAACTCGTCACGCAAGTTAGCACGAAAAAACGACCCGAACGACGCCAAGACCTCGACGAACTCGACGACCGACGCCTCTGGGAGCTCATCGTCAACGACGCGCCCGACACGTTCACCCCCACCGACGCCGCCCAACTCCTCCTCGACGATCCCACGCAGGAGGACATCAACGAAGTCCGAACCGTGCTCCAAACCTGCCAACAAGACGGCGTCGGGTACTTCGAACGCGCCCCCGGGAAAGGCGAACGTTACACCGCTTACACTGTCGACGAGATCAAGAACGTCCGCCAAGCGATCGAAGGCCTCCGTCACCTTCGCAACAAGCTCATCCAACTCGAAGAACTCCCCCCCGAAGAAGAAGGCGAAGAACCCCGAACCATCCTCAAAAGCATCCACCCCGACGAGGCCAACCTCGACGAAGAGGACGAGGAACACCTACGCATCATCCAAGACCAGATGACCGACTTCCTCCTCTACGACACCGACCGCGGCAAAATCGGCCTTGCCGATACCCCCATCCACACCCTCGACGGGTTCATCCTCAACCGGTTTTGCCGCTTCCTCGCCTACGACTGGCTTGGCACCCGAGGAACCACCATCAGCGGCGCCTACGCCCGCTTCCTCCTCGAAACCGACCGCATCGACCACCGCGAAGCCAACCACATCATCGCCCGACGACACATCAACCTCAGCGAATTCTTCCAAGAAGACTACCCCCAACGCGCGCTCAACGCCGCCGACCGCCTCCCCGAAAAGATACCCCCCGACTGGGCCACGCACCGCGAAGACCTCCAACACCTCGAAACGTACACCATCGACCCCCCCACCGCGAAAGACTTCGACGACGCCATCAGCCTCGAACACGACGGCGACGACACCCTCCTCTACGTTCACATCGCCGATGTTGCACAATACGTCGAAACCGCCAGCACCATCGACTGGGAAGCCCGAAGCCGAGGCACAAGCGTCTACCTCCCCACCGGCGTCCTTCCCATGCTCCCCCCCAAACTCAGCGAAGACCTCTGCTCGCTGCGCGAAGGCGAACCCCGACCCGCCATGACCGTCAAGATGCGCGTCAACCCCCAAGGCGAGGTCACCGACGCCGACATCCAAGAAACCATCATCCAAGTCGACCAGAACCTCGCCTACGACGATGCCCTCGACGCCATCGACAACGACCAAGACCCCTACGCAAGCCTCCACGACCTCGCCACGCGCATGCGCAAACAGCGCCAGGCGCTTGAACTCGACACCAGCGAACTGCGCGTCAACATCCGAGCCGAAGCCATCGACCCCACACAGAAGAAAGGCAACCGTGCCACGCGCCTGATCGAGCAGTTCATGGTCGCAGCGAACGAAGCCGTCGCCCGCTTCCTCACCGAACACGAAGCGCCTACCCCGTACCGATGCCACCCCCTTCCCGATCAGGCCAGCGTGGACACGTTCAACCGCCAGATGGAGATCATCGACCAACCCATCCACATCGAACTTCCCGAGATCGACGACGAAGAAGACGAAGAGGAAGGGCAAGACTTCATGAGCGCCCTTCAAGAGGGCAAAGTCGAACTCGTGGGCGGTGGCTTCATCCCCGAAAACGAAGACGAAGAAGACGATGACGAAGAGGAAACGGACACCTCCCCTGTCGCGACCATGAAAGGCCTCGTCGACCTCGACGAGGAAGACCGAACCGCCTACCTAGAACCCTTCAACGACGCCCTCGCCAAGATCGAGGATCTCACCGACGAACGGCTCCAATCCATCATCCGCCTCAAGGTCCTCGGATGCATGGGACGCGCCCTCTACACGCCAGCGAACATCGGGCACTTTGGCCTTGGAAGCACCTGCTACTTGCACTTCACAAGCCCCATCCGCCGCTACCCTGACCTTGTCACGCACCGCCAAATAAAAGCCATCCTCCGGGCCCAAGACACCGACGACATCGAATACCCTCACTCCGAGGACGAACTGGCCGACCTTTGCCCCAAGAACACGGACCAAAGCATCGAAGCCGAGCAACTCGAACGCGACCTCGTCGCCGTCGCGATGAGCTTCGACGCGCTCGGAGACCACTGGCAAGGCGAACAAGATGCCCTCGTCAACGGCATCACGAAAGGAGGGATCTTCCTGTCTCTCCCCCGCGGGCTGGAGGCACGCCTTGCCACAAGCGACATTCCTGGAGGCCCATGGGAGGTCGACGAAGACAACGCGATGCTCTTCAAAGGAACCCAAGACAACGAAGATCCCGACCAAGCCATCCTGGATGAGATCCTCGAACACGGCTGGCGCGAGGTTTACGACGAGTCCCTGGACGAGATGGTGAACGTTCGCATGCGGCTTGGAGACCACGTTCCCGTTCGCATCAAGAACGTGGACCTGGCCATGGGGCAAGTTAGCGCGAAGCTATCGGCTCCCGAAGCCCAAGAAGAGGAACGATAGACCCTACCACGTTCCAAGAACCCCTCAAACACTGCCTGATCATCGAGAGGGGGGATTCATGCGAAGGCCACACGGGGAGCCTGGGCTTGGGAGCAGGATGGAAGCAAGGCCAAAAGCTCCCGCAGGGAACCGATGGTCGCGGTCGGTGGATGAGGCGCAGAGGAAGGATCGTGCGCGGGCCGGTGACCGTACGCAGCGAGCACACCTTGCCCTCCAAGGCTGATGGCGTGACTCACGTCACGAACGGGGTGATCGCCTACGCTTAGCAATTCGCCAGGGACGATGTTTGCCTTCTCCAGCACGTGACGGTACGGAGCGGGGGTTGCCTTTCCCCGAGGTGTATCCTCGCGCGTGATGATGCCATCGAACCGCCCCGTTAGGCCATTGCTTCCCAGTCGACGATGCGTGGCCGCCAGGGGAGCATCCGTAACGGCGTAGAGCCGATAACCACGGTTCCGTAGCTGGTCAAGGGTCTCGATAACGCCTTCGAAGAGTTCCACGCGGGCAGGTTCGAAACGCTCGAGCAACCGTTGAGCTTCCTGGGCAAGTCGTTCATCGCGAAGGCCTAACTCCTCGTAGAGGAACGTTTTGGCGAGGTCGGGGGCGTCGATCCCTCGGCGGCGCGCGTTCTTGAGCATGCGATCTGCCAGGTTTGAGGCGTCCCCTGGGAGCCCGTATCGTTGGAGCTTCTGGAAGGCATCGCGGTAGGCCCGTCGTTTGGTGGACCGGATGTCAACGATGGTATTGTCGATGTCGAACGCGATGACGCGGGCCCCTGTGAGGGTCCGTGTTTTGGCCCAGGGCCTGGCGGGTGTCTTGTTGGTCGTGTGCATCCCTTGCCTCATCGGATGGGGCAGCGTGGAGGAGGGCTTGGCATCCTCCACGAACGGTTAGATGAATGGTCGAAGCGTCAGTGGGTGAAGGTCTCTCGTCGGTCGGCTGGGGCGGGTAATAGGGATTTTGAGCCTCCCACGCTGTGGTCAGCGGCATCAGCACGTCATTCATCGTCCACAACGCTTGCCTATCCCGTGGGCACCCCGAAACGGTCTTGAAGGACCGCCGAGTACGCGTGCCCACCGTGCACGAGTACATGGAACTGATCTTCCTGGGGACTGGAGGTTCCTGGCCCACCCCCCAACGCAACGTCAGCGCCTTCGCCATCAAGCGCGGAAGCGAGCTTCTTCTCTTCGACTGCGGCGAAGGAACACAACGCCAGTTCCAACGGTCTAACGTCTCCTACATGGCCATCTCCAACATCTTCCTCACCCACCTGCATGGCGACCACATCCTCGGCCTCCCCGGTCTCTTGCAAACGATGAACCTCAACGATCGCGAGGCCCCCCTCACCATTCACGGCCCCCCGGGCACCAAACGCTACGTCAGCCTCATCTTCACCAATCCCCTCCCCCGACCCGGGTTCGAGGTGAACGTGAAAGAGATCACTGACGAGCACGTGACCCCCTTCGACGGATACCGCATCGTCGCTCGCCAGCTCGACCACACCGTCACAAGCTTCGGGTACGCCCTCATCGAAGATCCCCGCCCCGGACGTTTCGACAAAGCCAAAGCCCTCGACCTCGGCGTCCCCGAGGGGCCCCTCTTCGGGAAACTCCAGAAAGGCCAACCCGTCGAACTCGACGATGGGACCACCATCGACCCCCAACAAGTCCTCGGATCCCCACGGCGAGGCCGAAAGATCGCGTACACCGGCGATTGTCGACCCAGCGAAGCCACCGTCGAACTCGCCCACAACGCAGACGTTCTCATCCACGAAGCCACCTTCTCGGACGAGCACGAGGACGCGAACCGCTACGGGCACAGCACGGCCAGTCAAGCCGCGTTCATCGCCAAGAAAGCCCACGCGCGCACCCTCTACCTCACGCACATCAGCCCCCGATACGCCAACGCCTCCCCGCTCGAAGAAGAAGCACGCACCGTGTTCGAGAACGCGCACATCGCCAACGATCTCGACACGCTCGTCGTCAAATTCCCACCGGATGAACCCGCCACCGGCGACTTCGCCAAAACCGCGCAAGACGCAGCTACCGCACAGTAGGGATCACTCCACCAAGCTCCCTCCCGCATGAATCCTCATGCATCGACCCAAGCCAACCACCGCCCGGGGGAAGTAGGCCTCATCCTGCTCCTGCTTCAGGCATGCGTCCCACAGCATCCAAGGTCTCCACGAACCGAGCCCCTTTCTCGATGCCCTCCTCGATGGCCTCCGTGATCCGATCACCGTCCCTCGACAAACGACCCAAATCCAAGTACTCATCCGGCTGCACGATGGACACCGTCACGCCCCCCGGCGGGTTCTGCGCCTTCTCCACCGCCGCGTTCCAAAGCTCCGCGTGACGACGCACCAGATCGAACAACTCCGGGTACCGTTGACCCACCAAGGCCGCCAAGAACCACGACTCCGCCTCGCTTTTCCGCTCTGGACGATTCAACACGAGAACCACCTCATCCGCCCCATCCTCGAACGCCCGCTCAATCGGGACCGGAACCGCGATGCCCCCGTCCAAATACTCCACTCCACCGATCTC
>PWVY01000045.1 GCA_003561665.1 Thermoplasmata archaeon | reverse complement strand
CCAGCCCGACGTGGCCATGGCGCACGAAGCGTGTGCCCAACTGGTCGGCCCGTTCGAGGAGATGGGCGCCACAACGGTGTGGGATCCAGAGAAGGTCGTGATCCCCATCGACCATTGGGTCCCTGCAAGCAGTGAATCGAGCGCTCGCCTTCACCACATCATCCGTGACTTCGTTGAAGAACACGACCTTCCTCATTTCTACGATGTCGGCGGAGGCCACGGGATCTGTCACCAAATCCTGCTAGAGGAGGGGTTCTGCCTGCCTGGGGACATCGTTGTGGGGACCGATTCGCACACGAACATGGCGGGCGCGGTGGGTTCCTTCGCGTGCGGGATCGGGCCCACGGAGATGGCCAGCGTGTTCGCGCTGGGGGAAGCGTGGTTCAAGGTTCCCCCGACGATCCGTGTCGAGCTGACGGGGTCGTACGGGTTCCCGGTGATGAGCAAGGATCTGATCTTGCACTTACTTGGTGAGTTGACCACGCGGGGGGGGTTGTACAAGAGCGTCGAGTTCGGGGGCCCCGGTTTGGCCTCGATGCCGATGTATCAGCGGATGACGATCACGAACATGACGACGGAGCTGGGGGCCAAAGCGGGTTTGATCGAGCCCGATGAGGAAACCTTCCGGTACCTTGAGGGCTTGCCGGAGATCAAGAACGGGCGAGAAGAGGAGGTGCGCGTCCATGAGGACCTTGCAAGCGGGGAGGGTGCAGCCTTCGAGAAAACGCTGAACGTGGACCTCACCCAGCTTGAGCCTCTGGTTGCACGACCTCAAAGCCCCGACAACGTGTACACCGTCCAGAGCACCGAGACCGGGAAGGTCGATCAGGTGTTCGTGGGCTCGTGCACGAACGCGCGGTTAGAGGATCTGCGCGTCGTTGCAAGCATCCTCGAAGGCGAAACCCTGGCCAAGGGTACGCGTCTTCTCGTGTACCCTGCCAGTCAACGCATCTACCGAGAAGGCATGAAGGAGGGCATCGCGGAGGCCATCATGGAAGCCGGCGGCGTTTACAACGCTTCCAGTTGCGGGGCCTGTTTTGGCGGCATGGGGGGCGTTCTGGATGCGGGCGAGGTGTGCGTGTCCACGAGCAACCGGAACTTCCCTGGACGCATGGGGCACGTGGAGTCCCAATCGTACCTTGTGAGCCCCGTCACGGCTGCCGTCACGGCCTTGTACGGAGAATTGGTGGATCCCCGTGAGCACCTTTCCAAGAACGAATGGGACCGCGTGGACAAAGCAAGCCAGGAAGGCCTCAAAGCCACCGCGTGAAGGGCAAACGATGCAACAGGCAGGGTCAACCGGCCTGATCGGGCGGCGGAGGGGGCAAGCAGCCCCTCTCAATTCATATGGGACCTCTTCTGTTGGCGCTGCATGAGCATCCCCTTGAGCGAGCGGGTCGCCATCCCCGAACTCTCTGCCGACGACGACGGTGACGAGGTTGTCATCGGCGGATGGATCCAAGAGGTGCGCGATCTGGGCGGCATCGCGTTCGTCCAAATCCGCGAAGGAACGAGCACGGCGCAGGTCGTTCTTCCCAAGAAGAAGGTGACCGAGGAGGTCGCAGAAGCGCTGATCGAAACCAACCGTGAAAGCGTCGTCGCTGTGAAGGGCACCGTTCAGGAAAGCGACGAAGCCCCCGGCGGGTTCGAGGTGCTACCCGACGCGGTGGAGGTGCTCAACGAAGCCAAAGCCCCCCTCCCGATGGGCGTCGTGGACAAGGTGGACACGGACGTCGATACGCGCATCGACAACCGGTTCATGGACGTGCGCCGACCCGAGGTTCAAGCCATCTTCAAGATTCGCGCCGCCGCGATGGAAGGCGGACGACGATGGCTGATGGAGGAAGGCTTCACCGAGATCACGAGCCCGAACATCATCGGGGCCGCCAGCGAAGGCGGCACGGACGTGTTCGAGGTCACCTACTTCGAAGATAGCGCTTACCTCTCCCAAAGCCCTCAACTCTACAAGCAGATGATGATGGCCACCGGGCTCGACCGCGTCTTCGAGATCGCCAAGTACTTCCGCGCCGAGCGACACAACACGCGACGCCACCTGAACGAATCCAGCGCGTTCGACTGCGAGGTCGCGTTCATCGACGACGAGGACGACGTTCTCTGGGTCCTTGAGAACCTGGTTCAGGCCATCACGCGCCACGTCGACGAGCACTGCACCGAAGAACTTGCCGCCCTCGACAAAGAGGTCCACGTTCCCGAGACGCCGCTTCCCCGCGTCACGTACGACGAGGCCCTTGACTGGACCGAAGGCGAGATCGACGAAGAGGTCCCCTGGGGTGAAGACCTCTCCACGGAAGCTGAGTACGCGCTTGGCGACATCATGGAAGAGAAACGCCACGAGTACTACTTCATCACGAAGTACCCGGACGCTTCCAAGCCCTTCTACGCGATGCCGGACGGCGAACTCTCCCGAAGCTTCGATTTGGGTCACAAGGGCATGGAGGTCACAAGCGGCGCCCAGCGCGTTCACGACCCAGACCTTCTCGAACAACGCATCAAGGAAACCGGGCTGGATACGAGCGACTTCGAAGACTACCTGAAACCCTTCCACTACGGGATGCCACCGCATGGCGGGTTCGGGCTGGGCCTCGAACGCATCGTGATGGAGATGCTGGAACTTCCCAACATCCGAGAAGCCGTCCTCTTCCCCCGAGACCGATCACGGCTTCGACCCTAAATCACGCCCCCAACCTCGCCACCAGGACGATCAAACCCCCCAAGGCGACGAGCGCGCTCGTTAGGCACCCGGTCATCCACCAACGCCACCACGATCGAACCCTCGAGCCCCCCGTAGCTCCCCGATCAGCCTCATCCCGGAGACGCCCTCGGGCAAAACGCATCAACGACACGCTTACACCAAGCAAGAACCAGAGGATGGCGACAAGGTTCAGCCACGCAGGCCCCGGCTGTGCAAGATCCATGCGAGCGAAGGCGGAGCCCTCGACGATCCTAAGCCCTAGGACCAAAAGAACCCCTATCGCCGGCATGAGGATCCATTCCTCGATAATGCGCGCATGCTCCAGCCCCAACCCGGTCGTCCTGGAATCCTCGTGACCCTCAAGGCGAGAACGCAAAGGGACAAGCGTTGCAAGCGCCCCCAGAACGAGGCCAGCCGTGACGACGTGAAGAGCAGCGAGCCACGGAACATCCAGGACCATCACTGGGTAGCATAGAGGCGCTTCCTATGTTCGAAGCTTCCGATTCGATCGCTGTAGGATGGGCTTGCATCCTGGAGCCGTTGCTTCGGGAATGGTTTTCCCAAGCAGCTCCCATCACGTCTCATGCGCGTGATGGCGTTCTTCTCCATTCATCCAGTTGGCGAAAGCGAAAGCTTGACCGAGCCCGTCTCGAACGCAGTGAAAGTGATCAAGAAAAGCGGGCTCGAACACGACGTAGGAGCCTCCGGAACGACGATCCTTGGGGAATGGGAGGAGGTCATGGACGTGATCCATCGATGCCATGACGTGGTCAGTCAAGACGGGAAACGCGTCAACAGCGTGATCAAGATCGATTGGCGGCCCGGGCTTGATGAGGGCGCCATCGAAGATAAGGTCGAACGCGTGATGGAAGAGACATAATGATCCGTAGAAGAGAGGTGAAAACCCTGCATCGTCCGATATCTTGACGGTCCTCCCCGTCCGTTACTCGCCACACCACCTTGCTAATCCTGAACCAACATGCTAATAGCATGCTTGGCTTGGAAGTCATGGTGCTCGTGTGCGTATCGTAAGCGTGTCCTTGCCTGAGGATCTGGTTGATCGGGTCGATGGGCTTGCAGATGGTGGAGAGTACAGCGGGCGTAGCGAGATCGTTCGAGCAGCGCTTCGTCCCTTCCTTCATGAGGCCGACACGGAGCGAGGCATCGAGGGTGAGGCAACAGCGACGCTGACGCTCGGGTACGATGAGGCGGTCAGCGACGCGGTCAATCAGATTCGTCACGATCACGGAGGACCGATCACGACGATGGTCCACGGTCACACGAAGGGGGAAGGTTGTTTAGAGATCCTCGTGTTGGAGGGAGAAGCGGAAGAGATTCGGGTGCTGGCCGAGGATCTCCGAGGGCGCAAAGGGATTCATCGAGCGGAACTTGTCTGGCTTTGAAGACCCTCTGTTGCTCTATCCTTGGTTCGCGGGGGTCGCCTGTTGCGTCTTTTCCTTGTTCGGTACGAGCACCAGTTCGACGAGATCGACCAGCGGGTGTCCTCGGAGACTGTTGGCAAGAGCGGTTAGTTGCGAGGCTTCACCTTCGAGCAGGATCGCCTCGATGCATCGTCCGTTCGTTGTGTGGCTATGGAGAAGGCTGGTGACGATGTCTTGGTGGTCGTGGCGGGCAGCAGCGATCTCGCCCGTGGCGCTCTCGTCGAAGAGGACTGTTAGCGTCCCTGAGGATTGGCCGGTGTGATCGTTCTCTTTGTTCCGTTTCTGGAGGAGGAGATCGATGCCTGCTCGAACGACCTCGCTGCGTCCCCGGAAACCGTCGGTTTCCGCGCACTGTTCGACATCCTCCAACAGACGCTGGGGGAGCGAGATGCTGATCGTCCGTGTCTTGTTGGGACGCGAGCGCATACCCCCACCTATGTTAATAACAATATATGTTTTCCTGATAAAAGGATGGGGCTTCGTTAACAACCGATTGACAACACCCGCCCCACTGGTTCACAGTTACCTCTTTCCCAGTACCAAGGCTGCCTTCCCGCATGCGATACGGACGGCGAGTCTTCCTCCTGCTTGCACTGGTAGCGATGGCTGGATGCCTCGGTGAAACACCCGAACCGGAAGACGAACCCACCATCGTCGCAACCACCTACCCCCTCGCGTTCACCGCCTCTCAACTCTCCGACGACCGCTTCACCATCCAAACCCATGACGTACAATCCAACGAGCAAGGAACAGCCACTTTCAAGGACCTGATGAACGCCGACCTTGTCCTCTTCAACGGTGCAGGGTTCGAACCGTTCAACACGGAAACAGCCAACGTCTACGGTCTTAACGCCTGGACCGCCACCGAACGCATCAAAACCTTAGAAACGTTCGAAGCCTCGCACATCCACCACCACAGAGATCACGACCACCACGATCACGGCCACCATCACCACCACGACCACGGAACCGGGGACGACAACGACCCTTACGTCTGGCTTGACCCCATCCGCATGCAAAACGTCACCCACACCGTCCTCGACGCCCTCAAGGGCCTGGACCCTGAGAACGCTGCCCTCTATGAGACCCGCGCCCAAGAACTCCACGACGCGCTGCAAGGATTACACGAGCGCTACAAGAGCGAGCTTCGGAACTGCGAAACCACGCACATGTTCGTCCAAGACCCCGCCTGGACCTACATCATCTGGCGCTACGACCTCTTCCAACACCACCTCACCGACCTCGACGACGAAGAACAACAACAAGACCTCAAGGACCGCATGGACCTCTTCGACGCCCACGTTTACTTCCACCCCCCCGAAGGCCCCACCGCCAACATCGAAGCCTTCGCCCAGGAAACAAACCTCACCGGGCTTCCCCTGCACAATCTAGCGTACCTAAGCCCCGACGAAAGGACAGCCGGAGAAACCTACTTCACCCTCATGAACAAGAACTTAGACGCCCTCAACGAAGGCCTTGGTTGCCAATAAGCCCCCACAAACCCTCCACACCGCCAGACTCACCTATCGGCTTTTCGCCTCGACAAGGAACCAGACCTGATCCTCCCCACTTCGTCCATCGATGTCCACACCAACCCTCCACGAGCCCGGCTCAATCAAGAACGCCCCCTGCGCATCAAAACGCCCAACCCCGCTTGGATCCAAACGCTCCTCGAACGTTCTGTTCTCTGTAGCATCCGGAGGCTCGAAAACCAACACGATACGCGCATCCGACTCCGCCCCCAGCCCACTCTCCTTCTCGACCACGCTCGCAGACCAATTCTGCACCTCCCCAACGACCGGACCCGGCCGAACGAACAACGTCACAGCGTAATGATCCCCCTCCCCCTCCAAAAGCAAGGGATCAACACGCTCGATCATCGAACCCATTCCATCCTCCGAACCCATACCGAAATCGGGATCCGCCTGCGTCAAGAACCCCGCCAAAACCACAACCCCAACCATCAAACAAAACTCCAAACCCGCGCTTTTCCCAAGCCACGCCAACCCCCGCCGGAACTTCCCCAACAAATGGTTGACGAATCCCATGGCCCCTACGAAACCAACCAACCCGATCTTCAGCCAAGCCAACTGCCGATACAAGGACCCATCCACCGACCAAAGCTCCCACGACAGGATAGCACCCAACATCACCACCCCGGTCCCCACGGAGGCTACAACCGCGACCCCAGCAAGAAACCCGAACCTTTTCATCACGCCTTTCCGAGCCCCTTGACCCTCTGCGAGGATCCATGCCAACAAGACCCCTACGCCTCCCACCCAAACGGATGTTGCCCCCCAATGCACGCTAGAAAGAAGCCCCCCTGTCAAACCCCCCAGCACCGCAACCGTGTGCGAGGCGATGGACAGCGAAGCCACCGATATCATCCACCCAACGCCGAAGATCCACCAAGCGACTCCCGTCTTCCCACGAGCACCCAGCCACCAGGAGGCCAAGAACAAGCCTCCT
>PWVY01000062.1 GCA_003561665.1 Thermoplasmata archaeon | reverse complement strand
AGCGGGAACTTCAGCGCGTACATGTTCGACCCTGAGAACAGCCCCTTCGCATGGACCCGCCACCTTGGACCCCTTGGACGCTTGGTCAAGCCACGCAAGTTCATGTACCCCGCACGCTGGGGCATCGACAAGATCACAGGCCTCCTCAGCGATGCACACCACACCGACCCCGCCTGGATCCCATCCCACATCCTCCCCAACTTCCGACCCTGCGAGGACATGCAACCCATCCACGAACCCGGCGCGCTTGGAGCCACAAGCATCTTCGACCTCTGCAGGAACCACGGCATCGACTACCGGTACCTTGCCCATCCCGTCAGCGGGGACGACAGCCAGATCCACCAAACGCTCGTGCGCGAACTCCGCCACGGGAACAGCACCGACCTCTACCTCGCCCAACTATCCGCCACCGACGAGGAAGGCCACCACCACGGCCCCCACAGCGACCGCATGCAAAACCACGTGCTTCCCGACGTTGACGCGAAAATCGCCAGCATCCACGCCGCTCTCGAAAGCGGGTACGATAGCTGGAACCTCTTCGTGTGCGGCGACCACGGCATGGCGCCCGTGCAACAACGCGTCAACGTTCTCGAACACCTCGACCAAGCCAACGCCGAACACGGCCAAGACTACGTCGCGTTCGTCAACAGCACCCTCGTCGTCCTCTGGTACCTCACCGAGAAAGGCGAACGAGAGATCGAGCCCCTGCTCCCCGATGTCCCCGGCACCACCGTGCTCACCGATCAAGACCGCCGCCAACACCGCATCCCCCGCGAGCGGCGATGGGGCGACCGCATCATCGCCGCGAAACCAGGCGTCCTCTACTGGCCCGACTACTTCCACGTCACCAACACCACCATCCGCGGCATGCACGGCTACCTCGACAAACGCACAGCAGACCTTGGCATGTGCATGGTGGCAAGCAACCATGAGGGATGGCCGACCGGGCACCTCGGAGACCGCAGCCTTGTCGACGTCTTCCCCACCCTTTGCGGCCTCTCCGGTCTCCCTACCCCCAACGCGCAGGAAGGAGAAAGCCTCCTCGAAGCCGCCACCCCCGACCCCCAAACCGAACACCCCCACCACGAAGACGAAGACCCCCAAGTGGATCCCCATGACCGATGAGACCGCCTACACGATCAACGACACCCCCAACGTCGTGGAACGGATCGAACGCGACCTCGACCACGTCATCGAGACCGTTCGAAACAACGACCCTCATCTGCGCTCCCTGATCCTCACCGGAGGGTTCGCCCGAGGAGAAGGCACCATCTCAGACGGAGAACCCCAAAACGACTACGACTTCGCCGCCATCCGAAGCCTGGGGCAACCCGATACCTCCTACGACGAGATGGCCAACCGCCTCGAACGCGCCCTGGGCCTCCACATCGACCTAGCCCCCATCAACGCCTGGCGGCTTCGATGGGTCAACCCTACCATCTTCTGGTACGAGACCGCCCGCCGAGGACGCATCCTCTGGGGCGAGAACCTCCTCGACAGCATCCCCGTCCAAGACCCCACGGACATCGACCCCACCGAAGGATTGCGCCTCCTCACCAACCGAGCCGCCGGCCTCCTACTCGCAACCCGCAAACCCAATCCTCATACCTACAGGATCCAAGCAGCCAAAGGGCTCCTCGCCGCGCTCGACGCCAACCTCCTCGCTCTTGGACAGTTTCCCCCCAGCCAAACCGAACGATGGTACGCCTGGAGAACCCTCCAAACCGAAGGGGGAACCCCCCCTCCACTAGAACCCTACCAGGAAAGCCTCGAATGGGCCATCCGGTTCAAGCTCGCCCCCGACGACCAACCCCTCCAGAACCCCCAAAGCGTCTGGACCATCGCAGCTGAAGCCATCCTCGACAGCATCCCCCCCGCCCTTGACCACGCCAACCTGCCGTCCCTTGAGGCCTACAAGCGACAAGATGGGATCCTCGACCACATCCACTACGCTCTCAAAGCTCCAAAAGTCGAAGAAGCAACACGGTTCACCACTAACCCAACGGGGACGGTCCGCGTTGCCACCCTGCGCCTCCTCAAGGACTCCCGCAGCGGCAAAATCAACGATAACGAAGCGTACCGCCACCTAAGAGGCATCGCGACCGTTCACAACGAACCGCTCCAAACGCTGGATGCCCTTCGTGAGGCAACCCTCCAGTGATCCCTCCAGCAAGCGGGCCAAGCACCACACGACATGTACGCGACCAACAAGGTCGATAGGGTTTCTCTGAGAAGATAGGCCCACCGGTTCCTGACGAGCGGTCGATCGTACCCTCGTGATCCACGCGCTCATCCAAAACAGGGGACTCAACGCCGAAACCAACCCAGAGAACGAAGGAATCCACCATGACACCAACCCGTCGCTCCCTCGCCGTCGCCACCCTTTCGATCTCCCTCGTTGTCCTCTTGGCATTCGCAACGCCCACAGGCGCCACCGAGGAGATCGAAGAGATGTACCGCATCACAACCGACACGGCCGAACCCGCCAACGCGTTCGAAGCCTTCGACGCGGTGACCCTTGCAACGTTCGACCTCAACGGGGACGGTACGAAGGAGATCATCACGCACAACGACAACAACAACGTCTACGTCTTCGATGGTGCCACCGGCGAACTCATCGCCGAGCTTGAAACCAACCACCCCGACGATTGGGAAGCCCGCGAGCTTGCAGGTCCCAGCATCGGAGATGTCAGCGGCAACGGCATCACAGACATCGTCATCAGCAACAGCGCAGGCTGGGTCACCGTCTTCGAAGCACGCCCCGCCGAAGACCCCAACGAGAAACTCACCATCGAAAAGCTCTGGGAGAAACGCATGGATCCACGCGAACAAGACCCCGACTACACCGCAAACCACCCCTGGGCCGATTGGGAAGGCCACCCCGCCCTTGATGGGTCCGCCTACCTCGCCGATGCAACGGACTCTGGAAGCGACGAGATCTACCTTCAACTCGACGACATGCCCTCCCTTTACGCTCTGGACGGGACCGGCGAAGTCCGGTGGTGGAACAACTGGTCCGACGGCAACGCGAACCCGATCGCTACCGACTTCACCGGGGACGGGAACATCGAAGCCATGTACCCAAGCGATGGAGGGCTCGTGCTCCTCTTCGACGCGGAGGAACATTACCCGATCTGCACCGTCGACGTGAAAGAAGACGGCCCTGAACCCGCCAGCATCAGCGTTGCGCCCACCGTTGCAGACATCACCAATGACGGTGCCAAGGAGATCATCTTCGGGGTGCGGAACGCCACAGACGACGGCAGCGAAAACTGGTACACGAAGCCCACCGCCCACTTCTACGCGATCGACAGCGCGTGCGAGATCGTTTGGGACAAAACATGGGAATGGGCCAACCCGCACGTTCACATGCACCCTGTCCCCGTGGATGTCACCGGGAACGGCTCCCTCGATGTCGTCTTCCAGGATTGGAACACGATCGGCCACCAGCCGGGTGATTGGCAGCAAACCGGCGCCTCGAACCTTCTCGCCATCGAAGGACACACGGGGGATTTGCTCTGGCAAACCGAGACGCGCACCGACTGGTCCAACAAGAACATCGCGCTCGGAGACATCAGCGGAGATGGAATCGAAGAACTCCTCGTCGTCGAATCCCGAGGTGCCTACCAGGGCATAGCGGAATACAATCTCGACGGAGAACCTCAAGATTTCCATGCTCTTGCACAAGGCTGGAACATCTCGCGCGGGGCCACCGTCATTGACCTAACCGGCGACGGGAACAAGGAGATGATCCTTCCCGTGTACCAACATGCGGATTTTTGCGAGCGTGATCTGGATGTCGGATGCCGAGCAGGCGGCATTCTCGTTTACTCAACGCCCGGACAGGAATCTGCTTTGTGGCCCAACATGAAGACGTACAACCACGCGTACGAGTACGCTGGGGAGCCGCTTCAAACAAGCATGCCGGATGCGAACATCGAGGAACAAGAAACCCCCCCCGGGACCCTTGCACTGCATGCAACAGGGGAACTGCCCATCACGGCTGTTCACGTCAAGGTGCCAGGAACCGACACATGGCAACAAGTCGACCATGCAGAAGGCGACCGTTACGAAGGAGAGCTGCGGTTCTCTCCAGCAGCCGGGGATACCGTCGATGTTCGACTGCTCTTCGATGATGGTCAAGCCACGTTCACAACCTTGCAAGCACAAGGAGATGAAACGCTCCTCCGCGTCACGCTGGAAGATCAAGATGGGGCTCCCATCGAGAACGGGACCATCACGGTCAACCAGGACGATACGACGGTCTGGAGCGGGGAAGTAACCTCGGATGGGAAGATCCAGATCCCTGTGGACCCCGGCGTTTACACGGTGGAGGCAGCAGCACAAGGGTTCAGCAGCGAAGAAGCGACGGTGAACGTTGAGCAGGGAGAGATCAACGAGCACACGTTCGTCCTCTCCTCAGGCTTCTTGCTTGGTCTCTCTTGGGTGGGCGTCCTTGGCGGCACAGGCGTCATCGCTCTGGGGCTCATCTCGGCGTTCCTCGCGATGCGCAAGTGGTCGTTGTTCTCCTGATGGGGAACGTCATCCGTTCACGACGCCAGCAAGCACCTCACGGGTGCGGTGTGCAAGGAGGTCCCAATCGTGGCGAGTGGACACCCGCTGGCGTCCTCGCTCCCCCATCGCTCGTGCCTCCTTAGGGTTCTCTAACAACTCCGTGATTCTGTCCGCGAGAGGATCAGCCTCTCCAGGAGGGACAAGGCGACCGTTGTCTCCGTCCCGTACGAAGTCCGGTATGCCTCCAACGCGGGAGGCTATGACGGGGCGAGAGCAGGCGTTGGCTTCGGCGAGCACCATGCCGAAGGACTCGGCATCACTCGTGCTGGGGAGCACCACGACGCGAGCGCGTCGGTACGCCTCCACGAGTTCTTGTTGTGGGATGCGGCCAAGGAGCCGCACGGGGAGTTCTTGGCGTCTAGCTCGTTCCTGGAACTCTTGGTAGCGATCACCTTGTCCAACGAGCGTCAAAGATGCAGAGGGTCGATGTTGGTGAACCTGCTGGAAGGCCTCCCAGAGCGTGTCGAGGCCTTTCCATGCGTACGATGAAGAGAGAGGGCCAACGAAGAGGATGTCGTCGTCGGGGGTCACGCCGTTGGGGTGGAACGTGCTCATGTCCACCCCGGGTGGGATGAGCGTTACGCGGTCCCGGTAGCGAGATAAGGCGTTGTCTCGGACGAATGGTCCTACAGCGATCAGGTGATCGCTTTCTTCGAGCATCCAGCGCTCGACGGATGCTCTGTATAGGGATGCGAGCCAATCGAGGGTGCTGGAACTGCCGTGAAGACGTCCTGCGTGGTAGGTGACGACGAACGGGATCCCTGCGTCTCGTGAGGCATGGAAGCCGGCTTCTGCCGGGAAGGGGACGGGGGTGTGGGCGACGATGACGTCCGGGTTGAACGCGTTGATGTGTCGTTGGGTGATGCTTGGGAAGCGGGGGCTGATCGGTGCGTTCCCTAGCGAGAAGAGGGGGTTTCTGCGGTGGATGTCGACGCCGTCGAGGGAGTGGCTTTTGTGGCCTTCGCGTGTGAACGTTAGGGCGCGAATTTGGTCCCCCTCGCGTTCTAGGCGTTGGAGGATCTCGTGTGCGTATCGCTCCAGGCCTCCGCCTTCTGGCTTGTAGTAGGGGGTGATGGCTAGGATGCGCACGGTTCACCTCCTCCTGGTGTGATCTTTTTCGAGGACGGATGCGTAGATTTCTTCCAGGCGGGCTGCGATTTGATGCCAGGCGTATTCATCGTGGATGCGGTTTGCAAGTTGTTCTCCTTGGGGGAGGGTCCCGGGTTGGATCGCATGTTGGATGTGGCGTGCTAGGCTTTCCGCGTTCCCCGGTTTGGCAAGGAGGCCTCCGTGGCTGGCGACCTCTTTCACGCCGGGGAGGTCGCTTGCAACGACGGGGGTGCCGCAGGCCATGCTTTCTAGGAGCGTGATGCCGAAGGCTTCGTGTTTGTTCAGGCTGGGAAGGACCGTGACGCGGGCGTTTTGGTAAAGGCGGGGGAGGTCCTGGTCTTTGACGTATCCGAGGAAGTGGATGTCCGCTTGGATGTCGTTGGCTTGGGCTTCGAGCGTTCCTCGGAGGGGGCCTTCGCCTGCGATCTTCAGGGGGATGCTTGGGGGGTTGTGGTTGAGGGCGTCGAGGAGCACGTTGAGCCCTTTGTAGGGGACGAGGCGTCCGACGAAGAGGATGTAGTCGCCGTCGTTTTGTGATAGGCTTGCGTGGAAGCGTGTTGAATCGATGCCGTTGGGGATGACTTCCCAGCGATCTTCGGGGATGCCTTGGAGGGTGCGTGCGTTCCTTGCGTAGTCTTTCGATCGTACGAGGACGGCTTGGGCGTTGTGGTATGCGAGGGGGGCGATGTGTTCGTATGCGAAGGCGCCGAGTTGTTCGAGGACGTTGTTGGGGGAGGGTTCGAAGTGGAAGTCGAGGATGGAGGGGATGTTGTTCTTGGCGGTGTGGGTGAGGGTTGTGGGCGTGGTGAAGGGGTAGGTGGCGGTGACGTGAACGATGTCGGTGTGGGTGGGGATGTGGGGGGCGAGGTGGACGATGGGGTCTCGGAAGAGGGTGCCTTTGCGTTGTTTGCGGATGACGTGGACGCCGTTTCGTTCTTGGTTGGGTGCTT